>NZ_JAUYTS010000071.1 GCF_030695085.1 Falsiroseomonas sp.
TCTCCACCTTCACGGATTGGCCGGCGGCATTGGTGTAGCTGCGGCTGGCCTGGGTCATGCCGCCGAAGATGGTGGCGGCGGCCTGGCTCGCGGCTTCCTCCGCCGTCCAGCCCGTGGGCGGCTCCGGCAGCGCCTGCACCAGCCCATCCGCGGCACGCTGCTGGAGCAGTTGCGAGGCCTCGGCCAGCGCGGCGCGCGCGCCGGCGATGTCCCCGGCGGCATAGGTCCGGCCGGCCTCGGTGATCGCGTCCTTGATCTCATCGGCTCGCGCGGCCGCCAGCGGGTTCAGCAGCAGCGAGGCGAGGGCGGCGGCAAGCAGGGTTCGGCGCATGGGGTTCGGTCGCTCCGTGGTTGGGGGTCGCGCCGGGGGGTCGCCGGCCCGCCACGGCGAGTCTAGGCTGGGCGCATGGCCCAAATGCTTCTGATCGTTTCAGGCAGTGTCGCCGCCTATAAGGCGCTGGAGCTGGTGCGGCTGGCCCGCCGCGCCGGCCATGCGGTCACGCCCATCCTGACCGCCGGCGGCGCCCGCTTCGTGACGAAGGAGGCGCTGGCGGCGATCTCCGGCGCCCGGGTGCATGACGATCTCTGGGCGGCGGAGGCCGAGATCGGCCATATCCGCCTGGCGCGTGCGCCGGATCTGGTGGTGGTGGCGCCGGCCTCGGCGGATCTGCTGGCGAAGATGGCGGCCGGGCTGGCGGATGATCTGGCGTCCACCGTGCTGCTGGCGACGCGGGCGAAGATTCTGGTGGCGCCGGCGATGAACCCGGCGATGTGGGCGCATCCGGCGACCATCGCCAATATGCGGACGCTGGCCTCCCGCGGCGTGGCCGTGGTGGGGCCGGAGGATGGGCCGATGGCGGAGCCGGAAAGCGGCCCTGGCCGGCTGGCCGAACCGCCGGAGATCCTGGCGGCGATCGAGGCGCTTCTGGCCCATGGCCCGCTCGCCGGGCGGCATGTGGTGGTGACCAGCGGGCCGACGCAGGAAGCGATCGACCCGGTGCGCTACATCGCCAATCGCAGCAGCGGCAGGCAGGGGCATGCGATCGCCGCGGCACTCGCCGCGCTGGGCGCGCGCGTCACGCTGGTTTCCGGCCCGGTCGCGGTGCCGGACCCGGCCGGGGTGACGGTGGTACGGATCGAAAGCGCGCGGGACATGCTGGCGGCGGTCGAAGCCGCGCTGCCGGCGGATGCCGCAGTCTTCGCCGCCGCGGTGGCCGATTTCCGCCCGGCCGATGTCGGCGTGCAGAAAATCAAGAAGGTCCCCGGCGCGCCGCCGCCCGGCCTTTCGCTGACGCTGAACCCGGACATCCTGGCCACCATCGCGCAGCGCCAGGTGCAGCGGCCGCGGCTGGTGGTGGGCTTTGCCGCGGAGACGGAAAACGTGGTGCCGCACGCGCAGGCCAAGCGCCAGCGCAAGGGCTGCGACTGGATCGTGGCGAATGACGTCTCGGGCGATGTAATGGGCGGCGCGGAGAACACCGTGCATCTGGTGACGGATGCGGGTGTGGAGAATTGGCCGCGCCTGCCGAAGGATGAGGTCGCGCGGCGGTTGGCGGCGCGGATTGCGGAGAGTCTTGCCAAGAATGACTGAGATGATGGTCGAAATCCTGGTCACCCGCCTGCCCCATGCCGAGGGCCTGCCCCTGCCCGCCTATGCCACGCCCGGCGCCGCCGGGATGGATCTGCTGGCGGCCGTCACCGCGCCGCTGGTGATCGCGCCCGGCGCGCGCGTGCTGGTGCCGACGGGGCTGTGCATCGCGCTGCCGCCCGACCATGAATTGCAGGTACGGCCGCGCTCCGGCCTGGCACTGAAACACGGCATCACCCTGCCCAATTCGCCGGGCACGGTGGATGAAGACTATCGCGGCGAATTGCAGGTGATCGTGATGAACGCGGGCAGCGAGCCCTTCACCGTGGAGCGCGGCATGCGGATCGCGCAGGCGGTGGTGGCCCCGGTGGTGCGCGCCCGCTTCCGGGAGGTGGCGGTGCTGCCGGAGACGGCGCGCGGTGCCGGCGGATTCGGCTCCACCGGCACCTGAGCGAGGCGTCAGGCCCGCGCCGCCACGCTCTCACGCCCCAGCAGCCGGTTCACATCCACCGCATGCGCCCCGGCACCGAGGCCCGCCTGCACCAACAGCAGCACGGTCCAGAAGGCCGGGAATTCCCAGCCGCCGCCCGGCGCGCTGAACAGCCAGGGGTTGCCCAGATGCTGGATCGTGGCGCCGATCATGATCGGCAGCAGCAGCAGGCTCACCGGCCGCACCCAGATGCCAAGGATCAGCGCGATGCCGGCCAGCGTCTCCGCCACCGCCACCACGGCGCCCAGCACGGGCGGGTAACCGAGCGAGCCGAAGAATCCCATCGTGCCTGCGAAGCCGAAGGTCATGATCTTCAGCAGCAGGCCATGGGCCAGGAACAGGACGCCCATGCTCACGCGCAGCAGCAGCGCGGCATAGGGGGTGGTGGTGCGGGGGTCGAGGTTCATATCCGTGGCTCCGTCTGGAAGGGGCGCGGTTCGCGCCCGGTGTGGCGCGGTTATGGGCGCGCGGCACCGCTCGCTTCCAACACGGGGATGGAACAGCCATCATCACGACCACAAATGATGCGCAGCTGTTCGCATCCGGGATGCCCCGACCTTGGCCGACCTCCAGACCCTCGACCTCAATCTGCTGCGCGTCTTCGATGCGGTGGCGCGTGAGCGCCATGTGACGCATGCGGCGGAGAAGCTGAACCTGTCGCAGCCCGCCGTCTCCAACGCGCTCGCCCGGCTGCGCACCGCGCTGAATGACGAGCTGTTCCTGCGCCGCCCCGGCGGGGTGGAGCCCACCGCGCTCGCCCTGTCGCTCGCCGGCCCGGTGGCGGAGGTGCTGGACCGGCTGCGGACCACGCTGGCCGACCACGCGCCCTTCGACCCGGCGACCACGGACCGCGTCTTCACCGTGGCGCTGTCCGAATATGCCGAGAGCGTGCTGGTGCCGCCCCTGCTGGAACAGATGCACCAGGAAGCCCCGCGCGCCCTGCTCGCCGTGCGTCATGCCGACCGCACCAATGCGCTGGACCTGCTGACGCAGGGGGAGGCCGAGCTGGCCGTGGCGGTGCTGCCGGACCCGCCGGCGCTGTTCACCCGCGTCCGCCTGCTGCCGGAGAACTTTTTGACACTTGTCCGCGCGGGGCATCCCCTGGCGGAGGGGCCGCTGACGCTGGAACGCTTCACCGCCTTCCCGCATCTGCTGCACTCACCCAACGGGTCGCGCGACGGCGCGCTGGACGGGCCATTGCGGGAGGCGGGGTTTCCCCGCCGGCTCGGCGCCGTGGTCGCCCATCTCGGCGCGGTGCCGGAGATTCTGGCGCGGACGGATATGGTGATGTCGCTCTCGGCGCGCCTGGCGCAGCGCATGGCGGAAACCTACGGCCTGGCGCTGCGGCCCTGCCCGGTGGAGTTCAAGCACACCCGACTTTCGCTGATTTTCCATCGCCGCTTCGAGGCCGATCCCGGCCATGCCTGGCTGCGCCGCGCGCTGCTGTCGGTGGCGCGGGAGGTGGGGCCGGTGCCGGGCGTGGGTGCCTGAGACGAATCAAGGACTTCGCGTGCAGGATTTACGTTCCCCGGCAAGGGTTTTGCGCTAAGCCTGCCGCCGATGGCCCGCACCGCCCGCCCCCGCACCCGCTCCGCCGCCCCGCGCGCCAGGCCCGTCGCCCCGCTGGCCGCCCCCCTGACCACGCCGGCGCAGCGCCGGGCCGGGCGCCGGGCCTGGTTCTGGCTGCGGCTGCTGGTGCTGGTCTCGGTCTGGGGCAGCCTGGCCGTGGCCGCGGTGCTGCTGCTGCTGGTCTGGGACCTGCCGCGCACCGACCTGGCGCTGAGCCAGACACGCCGAGCCGGGGTGACGCTGGAGGCGGCGAATGGCGCCGTCATCGCCACATCGGGCGATGTGCATGGCGAGATCGTCCGCCTGCCGGCGCTGCCGGCGCATCTGCCCGCGGCGCTGCTGGCGATCGAGGACCGGCGCTTCCGCCAGCATTGGGGGCTGGACCCGATCGGCATCGCGCGCGCGGCCTGGGTCAACTGGTCATCAGGCCAGATCGCACAGGGCGGCTCCACCCTGACGCAGCAGTTGGCGAAAAACCTGTTCCTGACGCCGGAGCGCAGCTTCCGGCGCAAGGCGCAGGAAGCCGTCATGGCGCTCTGGCTGGAATGGCACTTCAGCAAGGACGAATTGCTGGAGATCTACCTGAACCGCGTCTATCTCGGCGCCGGCGCCTTTGGCGTGGATGCGGCCGCGCGGCTGTATTTCGGCATCCCCGCCACACGGCTGAACCTGTGGCAATCCGCCGTGCTGATGGGCCTGCCCAAGGCGCCATCCCGGCTCAACCCGCGCACCGCGCCGGAAGCCGCGGCGGGCCGGGCGGCGGAGGTGCTGGGGGCGATGGTGGAGACGGGCTTCATCACGCAGAGCCAGGCGACGCTCGCGGCGGAAAGCATCCGCATCACGCCGCGTCCCTCCCGCGATTCCGGCTGGTTCGCGGATTGGGTGCTGGATGACCTCGGCACGCGTTTCCCGGGCAATGCGGATCTGGTTCTGCGCACCTCGCTCGACCTGCGCATCCAGGCGGTGGTGGAGGCGCGGCTGGAGGCGCTGCTGGCCGGCCCCGGCGCGCGGGCCGGTGTCGGCCAGGGGGCGGTGGTGGTGATGCAGGCGGAAACCGGCCAGGTGCGCGCCATGGCGGGCGGGCGGGATTATCGCCGCAGCCAGTTCAACCGCGCGACGCAGGCCCGCCGGCAGCCCGGCTCCGCCTTCAAGCCCTTCGTCTTCCTCACCGCGCTGGAAGCCGGGATGGCGCCGGGGGACAGCGTGGCGGATGGGCCGGTCAATCTCGGCGGCTGGCGTCCGGGCAACGGGGCGTGGCGCAGCCAGGGCCAGATCACGCTGGAGGAAGCGCTGACCCATTCGGTGAACACCGCGGCGGTGCGGGTGCTGGCGCGCGGCGGCGGGGCGCGGGCGGCCAATGACACGGCGCAGCGCTTCGGCCTGCCCGGCCCCTTCCCGCGCGATGCCACGCTGGCGCTCGGCACCGGGGAGGTGACGCTGCTCGACCTGGTCGCGGCCTATGCGCCCTTCGCCAATGGCGGCTTGCTGCCGGAGGCGCGCGGCGTGGTCTCCGCGCGGGCCGATGGCCAGCCGGTGCCGGCCGGGCGGCCAACCCTGCTGCGGGTGACCACGCCCGACCATGCGGCGGCGATGCGGCGGATGCTGGAATCGGTGGTGACGCGCGGCAGCGGCCGCGCCGCGCAGCCGCCGGGCGGCCGCCAGGTGGCGGGCAAGACCGGCACGACGCAGGATTTCCGCGACGCCTGGTTCGTCGGCTTCACCGCCGCCCCGCCCGGCCATGGCGGCGGCACGCTGGTGGCGGGCATCTGGCTCGGCAATGATGATGCGACGCCGATGGCCGATGTGCGCGGCGGCACCCTGCCCGCGCGGCTGTTCCGCGACATCCTCGAATCCCTGGCCCAGCCCGCACCGGGCGCGGCCTCCCTGTCCCGATGAAGGAGAGTCCTGGCTTGGCGGATGACCTGAACACCTCCCCATCCGCGGATCCAGCGCAGGCTGGGCTTGAGCGCCTGGACCGTCTGCGCCGCGTGGCGCCCGCGCTGCAGCACGACATCAACAACGCCATGATGGTGCTGGCCGCGAATCTGGACCTTCTGGCCCGCAGCGCGGGGGAGCCCGGCAGCGCGGGACGACGCCAGCTCGACCGCGCCGTGCAGGCCAGCCGGCGGATGGATGAGGCGATGCGCGGCTTCCTCGACTATGCGCGGCGGGAGGTGGCGGAGCCGGTGGAGGTCTCGCCCGCCACCGTGCTGCAACAGGTGCTGCCGCTGCTGCGGGTGGCGCTCGGCGCGCGGCTGGGGGCGGAGCTGACGGCGCCGGAGCGGGTGGCGGCGGTGCGGCTGGATCGCGCGGCGCTGGAGATGGCGCTGCTGGCCGTGGCGCAGGATGCCGTCGGCCGCATCCCGCAAGGCAGCCGCCTGCTGGCGGAGGTGCGGGAGGTGGCGAGCGAGGTGGAGCTGGAACTCACCCTGCCGCAAGGCCCCGGCGCGGCACCGCTGGCGCTGCTGCGTGGCTGCTGCGCCCGGCTGGAGCTGCGGCCGGATGGCTGCGTGCTGGCCTGGCGGAAGGAGAGATAGGCTCGCGGCCAGGCGCCGTGACCTTCAGGCAGGGCAGCGCATCGTGACGCCGTAGGAGACGCCGCCGGGGGCGTTGACGCTGGTATTGCGGATCGTCCCGGTGATGGGCCGCAGGACGCTGGTCGCGGTCACGCAGAACAGGCTGCCCTCGGAGTTGGGCAGAACCCCGGCAATGGCCGAGTTCAGCGTGACGATCCGGGCCTGGGCGACGACGCCGCCGAGGATGAAGCCACCTGCGATGAAGCCGGCGGCAAAGATTGCGATGGGGGATGCGGACATGGTGGGGCCTCTCCTTCGATGCGAAACTATGCCGCCATCGAATCGGACCCGGCAATGCGACCAGTGCCTATCTTCCCGATAGGCGCCAGCGATCCCGGCGGCCCGAGCGGCCACGCGGAAGGGCCGCTGGTATCAGATCAGCCCCTTCAGGCGCAGCAGGCCGAAGCTGGCGACGGAGGTGGCATCCCGGATCTCGCCGGCCAGCAGCATGGCTTCCAGCTCAGCCAGCGTCACCGCGCGGGTGACCAGGTCCTGCTCCTCCACCTCCGGCCTCGCCGCCCCCTGGCTCAGGCCGCGCGCCAGGAAGATGTCGTAGCCCTGGCGCATGGTGCCCTGGGCCAGGTTCAGGAAGCCGCCATGCTGCCATTCGGCGGCGGTGAGGCCGGTTTCCTCCAGCAATTCGTGGCGCGCGGCCTCCAGCGGGTCCGTGCCCGGCGGGCCCCAGATGCCCTGGACGAATTCCCAGTGCCGCCGCCCCACCGGGTAGCGGAATTGCTGGACGAGCTGAACCGAGCCATCCGTATGCACCGGCACCACGGTGACGAAATCCGTCTTCTCCACCACGCCATAGATGCCGGTGGAGCCGTCGCGGCGCCGCACCTGATCCTCCCGCACCGTCATCCAGGCGTTGCGGTAGACCTCGCGGCTGGCCAGCGTCTCGATATCCGGGCTTGTGTCAGGCAATGCCGTTGGCCTCGCGCAATGCGGCAGCCGCCGCGTGTTCCCCGCGCGCATCGAGCGCGGCGGCGACGGCGGTTCGATCCGCCTGCGGCCGATTCTGGCTCTGCTTCCGCTTGCCCGTCCAGTGCCGCACCGTGAGGGTGACGCCGACCAGCGCCTTGAACATGCCGTCCATGTATTTCGGCGGCTGCGCGTCCATGTCGAAGCCGGGGGTGGGCTCATAGGCCGCGGCCATGGCGCGCATCTGCTCGGCGATCTCGGCCGGGTCCTCCACCAGCGTGGCGATCCCCTCGGCCTGCACCACGTCGTAGTTCCAGGTCGGCACGCTGGGGTGCTGGCCATACCAGGTGGGGGAGATATAGGCGTGCACGCCGCGAAACACCGCCACGGCCTCAGCCCCCGCCCCGGCAAAGGCCTGCCAATGCGGGTTGGCGCGGGCCAGGTGGCAGACCAGCCGGGCGGGTTCGTCGCCCTGCGGGCGGACCAGATGGAAGGGCAGATGGCTGACCATCAGCGGCGCGGCGCTGACCAGCATGCCGAAATCATGCCGTTCGACATGGCCGAAGATCCAGGCCGGGTCGTCCACCCGGAAGGCGGCTGGCGTGTACATGGGGATATCCTGTGGGCAAACGGGCGTGTCGGCCAGATGGCCGGGCGGAGCTCAGGAACCGATGGGTGCTCGTCGTCGCGCTTGCATGCCGGCATCATGCCCCGGCGAGGCCGCGGCGGCATTGCGTTTTCGCGGGATCAGCCCCGCGAGCGCGCATGCACCAGAAGGGCCAGCCCGCCCAGCGTCAGCACGCCGCCGATGATGTCGCTGAAATACAGCCGCTCGCTCAGCAGCGCCCAGCCGAAGACGGCGGCCAGTGGCGGGGCCAGCAATTGCAGGGCGGCGGCGGTGGAGGCCGGGACGCGGCGCATCATGGCGAAGTTCAGCGCGTAGGCGCCGATGCCCACCACCACCATGGACCAGCCCATCGCCGCCCAGGTCGGCCAGCTGGCGGAGGTAGGCGGCGCACCCTCCAGCATCAGCGCCAGCGCCAGGCACAGCAGCGCGGAGACGGTGGTCTGGCCGAAGCTGGCGAACCAGATATCGACGCGGCCCTTGGCCGGCGCATAGACCAGCAGCCCCACCGCCTGGCTGATCGCGGCGCCGAGGGCGAAGACGAAGCCGATGGCCTCCGCCATGGCCAGCCCATCGACCGCGCGCAGAAAGCCCAGCAGCGCCACGCCGGACCAGCCGATGGCGAGCCCGACCCAGGCGAGGCCCGGCAGCGGCCGGCGCAGGAACAGGCTTTCCCCGGCGGCCACCATCAGCGGCGTGGTGGCGCAGATCAGCGCGACAAGCCCGGTGGGAATGCGCGCCATGGCGAGCCAGGCGAAGGCGAGGTAGCCGCCCATGCCGCAGAGCCCCAGCACCGCGACCCGGCCGATATCGCCCGGCCGCGGCAGGCGGGAGCGCATGATCAGCAGGATCGCCAGCAGCATCGGCACGGTCAGCCCGAAACGGATGCCGAGCGCCCAGAGCGGCGGCCATTCCTTCACCACCACCCCCGCCACGGTGAAGGCGGAGGCCCAGATGGCGACGAATGCGCCGGCAATCAGCAGCCCGCTGCCCTGCATGAAACGGATGCCCTCGGTGGAGTGCCTCAGTAACGCGGGGCGCGGCGGTCTTGCACCCTCAGCCGCGGCGGGCCAGGGCCGCGTCCAGCGTGTTCTCCAGCAGGCAGGCGATTGTCATCGGGCCGACGCCGCCGGGCACCGGGGTGATGGCGCCGCAATGGGCAGCGGCCTCGGCGAAGGCCACATCGCCCACCAGGCGGCCATCGGGCAGCCGGTTGATGCCGACATCGATCACGGTGGCGCCTTCGGCCACCCAGTCGCCGCGCACCATTTCGGGCCGGCCGACCGCCGCCACCAGGATCTCGGCGCGGCGGCATTCGGCGGGCAGGTCGCGGGTGCGGGAATGGACGATGGTGACGGTGCAATCGGCCGCCAGCAGCAATTGCGCCATCGGCCGGCCGACGATGTTGCTGCGCCCCACCACCACCGCCCGCGCGCCGGGCAGCGCCACGCCGGCGGCCTTCAGCAGATGCATGACGCCCTTCGGCGTGCAGGGCGTGAGGCCCGGCTGGCCGCTGGCCAGCAGCCCGGCATTCAGCGGATGGAAGCCATCCACATCCTTTTCCGGCGCCACGGCCGCGACCACCCGATCCGCGCGGATCTGCGGCGGCAGCGGAAGCTGCACCAGGATGCCATCCACCGCCGGGTCGGCATTCAGCCGCGCGACCTGTTCCAGCAACTCGGCTTCGGTGGTGCTGGCCGGCAGGGCGATGGTGGCGCTGTCGAAGCCCACCTGCTGCGCCGCCTTGTCCTTGTTGCGGACATAGACGCCCGAGGCCGGATCCTCCCCCACCCGAACCACGCGCAGGCCGGGGCGAAAGCCCAGGCCGGCGACGCGGGCGGCGATGTCCTGGCGCAAAGCGGCGGCAACCGCCTTGCCGTCGATGATGGTGGCCGTCATGCGATGAGCTTTTCCAACAGGGGCGCCAGCGAAGCCGGGTCGCCGGTCACGCGCAGGGTTTTCTGGCGGCTGCCGGCGCCGTGCAAGACCTCGACCGCCGAATTGGCCAGGCCCAGGGCGCGGGCCACGGCCGTACACACCGCGCGGTTGGCGCGGCCATCCTCCGGCACCTCCGCCACCGCGACGCGCAGCGCGGCGCCATCGGGCGATAGCCCGCCGAGCGCCGGGCGCCGGGCGCGCGGATGCACCTTCACCGCCAGGTCCAGCCCATCCGGCCGCACCCGCCAGCAGGTCATGGCGCGGCCGGATGCACAGGCTGCTCCGCAGCCAGAAGTACAGGCCGCTCCGCAATCAGAAGTACAGGCCGCTCCGCAGCAGGTAGCCCTGAATGGCTGTGACGGCGATGGTGGCCGCGGTGATCAGCAGCAGCACCACCAGGGGCGAAAGGTCGATGCCGCCCATATTCGGCAGCAGCCCGCGCACCCGGCGCAGCGCCGGCTCCGTCAGCCGGTACAGGAAATCCGCGATGGTCCAGACGATGCGGTTGCGGCCATCCAGCACGTTGAAGGACAGCAGGGTCTGCATGATCGCGGCCAGCAGGACAGCCCACCAGAACAGGTCGAGACCCGCCCGGACCAGAAAGAAAACGGCATCGAGCAGCATCTGCGACCCCTGGGCGTTGCGCCCGAAACCTAATGGCGGCTTGCCCTTGGAACAAGGCTTTGCGGGCCAAGGACATCTTCTGCGCCCTGGCTTGACACCCGGCCCCGCCGCTTTCATAAGCCACGCCCTGCGGTGGACCCACGCTTGGCGTGTGGGGGTGTAGCTCAGTTGGTAGAGCGCGTCGTTCGCAATGACGAGGTCAGCGGTTCGATCCCGCTCACCTCCACCACCGTCCCTCACGCGCCTCAGTCACAAATACCGTAACCGGCCGGGCCAGCGCGGCGAAGCTGTGGCAATCCGCCACGGAGGACCCGCCCGCATGCCCATCCGCCTGCCCCGCCGCATTCTTTTGGCCTCCGCCGCCGCCACCCTGGCCGCCCCCGCGCTCGCCCAGGCCTCGCCGCTGCGCTTCGCGGTCGGGCCGTTCCAGCCCACGCCGGGTGATACGCGCCGCGCCTTCGCCCCCTTCTTCGCCCACCTCGCCGCCCAGCTCGGCCGGCGGCATGAGCTGTCGGTCACCAGCGACTGGGCCGGCATTGCGGTGGCGCTTGGCAGCGGCCAGGTGGATTGCGCCTGGATGGGGCCCTGGGGCTATGTGCTGGCCCGCGCGCGGGCGGGGGCGGAACCCATCGCCACGGTGCTATGGCGCGGCAGCCCGACCTACCACGCCATCATCCTGGCCCGGCCGGAACTGGCCATCACCCGCTTCCCGGAGGATGCGCGGGGCATGTCCATCTCCTTCGCCGATGCCGGGTCCACCAGCGGCTGGCTGGTGCCGCATCACTGGTTCCTGCAGCGCGGCATCGATCCGCGCAGCTATTTCCGCTACCGCGACGGCGCCAGCCATGCGGCGAATGTCATCGCGGTCGCCAATGGCCAGGTGGACCTCGCCACCGATTTCGACCGCAACCTGGCGGCGATGCTGGCCAGCGGAAGGGTGCGGGCGGAACAGGTGAAGGAAGTCTGGCGCAGCGAGCCGTTGCCGAATGATGCGCTGGCGGTGCGCCGCGACCTGCCCTCGGAAACCAGCCAGGCGCTGGCCGCCGCCGCTTTGGCCAGCACCGATTCCGTGCTGCCGCCCGACTATACCGGCTGGGTCGCCGCCACGCCCGAGACCTATGCGCCGATCGAGGAAGCCGGCCGCGCGCTCGGCCGTTTGCGCAACGCGTGAAGGCGCCGGGTTGTTGAAGGCTTTCGGCTGGGCCGCCTTCCTGGCCCTGCTCGCGGCCTCGGTCTGGGCGGTGCAGCCGGACCCGGCGCGGCTGGCGGCCGGGCTGCCGCGGCTAGCCGGATGGCTCGCCACCGGCTGGCCGCCGGATTTCTCCAACCCCGGCGACATCGCCCGGCGGGCGGCGGAGACGGTGGGCATCGCCACCCTGGGCACGGTGCTGGCCGCGATCCTGGCCGCGCCCTTCGCCCTGCTGGCGGCGCGGCCCGTCACCCGCGCCGCCCTGCTGCGCCAGCCGGCGCGGGGCGTGCTGGATGGGCTGCGCGGGGTGGATGGCTTCGTCTTCGCGCTGATCTTCGTCGCCGCCGTGGGCCTCGGCCCCTTCGCGGGCATGATCGGCGTGGCGCTGCATTCGGCCGGCTCGCTCGGCAAGCTGTGGTCGGAGGCCTTCGAGGCGGCGGATCCGCGCCCGGCGGAGGCGATCCTGGCCGTCGGCGGCACGAAGCTGCAGGTGGCCCGCTTCGCGCTGATCCCGCAGACCCTGCCGGAGACGGCGGGCGCGCTGTTCTATGTGTGGGAATTCAACATCCGGGCCTCGACCGTGCTCGGCCTGGTGGGTGCCGGCGGCATCGGGCAGGAGTTGAAGAACGCGGTGGACCTGCTCGACTTCAACCGGCTTTTCGCGATCCTGCTGGTGGTGGTCGGACTGACCCTGGCGGCGGACCGGATCAGCGCGGCCCTCAGGCGAAGCCTGGCTTGAGACGCGATTGGAGGCACCTGGCATGAAGATGACGCTGGACGGACCGCTGCTCGTCTTCGGCGGCCCCTATTCCAACCTGCAGGCCACCACCGCGCTGCTGGCGGAGGCGGCACGGCGCGGCATTCCGCCCGCGCGCATCCTGTGCACCGGCGACGTCGTCGCCTATGGCGCCGATGCGGCGGCCACCACGGCGCTGGTGATGGACAGCGGCATGGCCGTGCTGGCCGGCAATTGCGAGGAGCAACTGGCCGAGGCAGCCGAGGATTGCGGCTGCGGCTTCGAGGAAGGCACCGAATGCGACCTGCTCAGCCGAAGCTGGTACGCGCATGCCAACACCCAGGTCACCCCGGCGCAGCGCGACTGGATGCGCGACCTGCCGAAGCGCATCGAGCTGGCGGTGCCGGATGGACGGCGCCTGGCCGTGCGGCATGGCGGCGCCCAGGAAACCAGCCGCTTCCTGTTCGCCTCGGCGCCGGAGGATGTACTGGCGGCGGAAATCGCGGCGACCGGCTGCGACGGCGTGGTGGCCGGCCATAGCGGCATCCCCTTCGCGCGGCGCATCGGCGTCGGGCTGTGGCTGAACGCGGGCGCCATCGGCATGCCGGCGGATGACGGCACGCCACGCGTCTGGTTCGCGCTGCTGTCGCCGGAAAGCCGGGGCCTGCGCACCGAGATCCTGCCGCTGCACTACGACCACGAGGCGGCCGCCGCGGCGATGCGCGCGGCGCGGCTGCCGGAGGGCTATGCCGCCGCGCTGTCCAGCGGAACCTGGCCCTCCTGCGACGTGTTGCCACCGGCGGAGCGCGCGCGGCGCGGCCAGGCGCTGGCACCGATCTCGCTGATGTGGTGAGGCCGCGGCCCTGGTGCAGCCTGTTCGGCTGGGGAGGAACATCATGCCAGGAATTCGCGTCGGCATCGGCGGCTGGACCTTTGAACCCTGGCGCGACGATTTCTATCCGAAGGGCCTGCCGCAGAAGCAGGAGCTGCATTTCGCAAGCCGCCAGGTGACGGCCATCGAGATCAACGGCACCTATTACGGCGCCCAGAAACCCGAGAGCTTCGCACGCTGGCATGATGAGGCGCCGGAGGATTTCGTCTTCGCCCTGAAGGCCAGCCGCTTCACCACCAACCGCAAGGTGCTGGCCGAATCCGGCGCCTCCATCGCGCGCTTCCTGTCCGGCGGGCTGGTCGAGCTGAAGGCGAAGCTCGGCCCGATCAACTGGCAATTCCTGCCCACCAAGGCCTTCGAACCGGATGATTTCGAGGCCTTTCTCCGGCTGCTGCCGAAGACGCAGGATGGCGTGGCGCTGCGCCATGTGGTGGAGGTGCGGCATCCCAGCTTCGCGGTGCCGGAATTTCCCCAGTTGCTGCGCCGCTACGGCATCGGCGTGGTGCTGGCGGATAGCGAGAAGCACCCGGCGATCCATGATGTGACCGCGCCCTTCGTCTATGCCCGGCTTCAGTCGGCGTCGGAGGAGGAGGCGCTGGGCTATCCCGCGGCCGCGCTGGACCTCTGGGCCGATCGGGCGCGCATCTGGTCCGAGGGCGGCACGCCCGCGGATCTGCCCCTGCTGGCGCCGGCGCAGAAGAAGCCCGCGAAACCGCGCGAAGTCTTCGTCTTCATGATCAACGGCTACAAGCCGAAGGCGCCGCACGCCGCGATGGCGCTGCTCGAACGGTTACGACGGTGAAGGCAGCGCCGGTTGACGCTGCGTCGCGGCACCGCAACTCTGCCGTGCGATCGAGGGAGACGGCCATGCGACATGTCGGACTGACGGGTGCCGCCCTCGGCATGCTGCTGGCGCTCGGCGCCTGCGCCACGCCGCCCGCTGGCACCCCGCCGACCGTGGCGGCCGACCCGCAGGATAGTTGCGGGCCGCAGGTGGTGGTCTTCGTCAATGCCGGGGACCTGTTCGGCAGCCCGCCGCGCCGCAGCGGCCCACCCTCCGCCGCCGAGCTGGAGGCGGAGCTGGAGCGGGAGAATGCGGCGCTGGAACGCCTGCAGATCGCCTTCGATGCCCTGCTGTATTGCCGCTGGACAGAGGTGCGGGTGATCCGCGCCGAGACCCCGCCCGCCGCCCTGCCCGCCCGGTTGCAGGAAGCCCAGGGCCGGATGCAGCGGGACCTGGACCAGGCCGAGCGCACCCGCGCCGCCATCACCGCGCGCGCCGCCCGCATCGATCAATCGGTGGAGGCGGTGGCCCCCGGCACGCGCGCGGCACTTTCGGCGCGGCGGGCGGCGGATGCGGCACTGCCACGCGCCGTCGCCTCCGCCCCCGTGCCACTGCGGGTCCGTCCGGAAGCGGATGCGCCGATTGTCGGGCGCCTGATCGCGGGCGCGGAGGTCAGCCTGCGCCCGGCCGCAGGCGGCTTCGCCTATGCCGATGGCGGGCCGGCGCTGCGTGGCTACGCACCCGGCAACGCCTTCACCCTGCAACCCGCGGCCACCCCGGCCGCCGCCGGCGTGGGCCGCCTGCGCAGCCTGGCCGCCACCAACATCGCCCGGCGGGACGCCTTCGCGCAGAGCCTGGAACTGGCCGGGCGCCCCGGCGCGGGCGGTTTCGAGCCGGCGACCTAGCCCTTCGCGAAGCGCGCCTTCAGCGGAATGGCGGCGAGCGACAGCGCCGCCAGACCGATCAGCGCGCCCAGGATCTGCGGCGTCAGCACGCTGCTGACCTCGAAATTGCCGCCGGCCTCCAGCACCTCCCCAAGCCCGGCGCCGGCCAGGCTGAACACGGCGGTGGCGGGCAGGATGCCGAAGAAGGTGGTCAGGACGTAGGTGGGCAGCCGCACCCCGGCGAAGGCCGGCACCAGATTGACCAGGAAGAAGGGAAACAGCGGCACCAGCCGGAGCACCAGCAGGTAGGACGCGGCATTGCGGCGGATGCCCTCGGCCAGCTTCTGCGCCGTGGCGCCCAGCCGGTCCAGCGCATCCGGCCCGAAGATGCGGCGGGCCAGCAGGAACACCAGCGTGGCCCCGATGGTGGCCCCCACCACCGTCAGCGCCGTGCCCAGCACCGCGCCGAACAGGAAGCCGCCCGCCAGGGTCAGGAACACCGCGCCGGGCACGGACAGCGCCACCGCCGCGGCATAGGCCGCCACGAAGACCAGCCCCGCCACCAGCACATGGTCCGCCACCAGCGCCGCCAGTGTCACGCGGTGCCGCGCCAGGGTTTCCAGCGACAGATGCTCGGTCAGTCCCGTCAGCCGCAGTGCCAGGATCACGGCGATGACGGCGAGCACGATCCAAAGCCTGCGGTCGCGCATCCAGTTGGGCAGGGTCATCATGGCGATCCTCATGGCAGCAGGCGCTGGACCAGCCCGACGATGCGCCGGGTGCCCGCGCCGAACAGGCGGGGCGTGTAGAAGCCGCCCGCAGCGCGCTTCGAGATCTCGGACAGGGTGGGGTACGGCGCAAGGGAGGATGCGATGGCGCCGATGCCGAGCTTGCGCTGGATCGCCAAACCCCACAGCCCGATCATCTCCCCGGCCCTCGGCGCCAGGATGGTAGCGCCCAGGATACGGCCACGCGGGCCGAGCACCACCTTGATCAGCCCCTCCGTCGCCGCTTCCGCCTGGGCACGGTCGTTGCCGGACAGCGGCTGCGTCAGCAATGAGACCTGGTGCCCGGCCTCCCGCGCCGCGGCCTCGGTCAGGCCGACATGGGCGAGTTCCGGATCGGCATAGGTGACCCAGGGCAGCGCGGCGTAGTCCACCTTCACCGGCAGGCCGAACAGCGCGGCGCGGATCACCAGCCCGGCATGGTAGCCGGCGATATGGGTGAATTGCGGGCCGCCGGCGACATCGCCGATGGCAAAAACACGGCGGTTGCTGGTGCGCAGCCCCGCATCCACCGTGATGCCGCGCGGCGTGGCGGCGATGCCGGCCTGCTCCAGCCCGAGCCCTTCCGTATTCGGCCGGCGCCCGGCGGCGACCAGCAGGTGGCTGCCGCGGATCAGGCGCAGCGCGGCCGGCGCTTCCAGCTCCAGCTCCACGCCGTTGCCGGCGCGGCGGATGGCGGTGACGGCGGCGTTCTCCACCACCGCGATCCCCTCCCGCCGCAGTGCCTCGCGCAGGATCGCCACCGCTTCCGGCTCGTCCTTCGGCAGGATTGCGGCGCGCTCCACCAGGGTGACGGCGGCGCCGAGGCGGCGGAAGGCCTGCGCCATCTCCACCCCGATCGGCCCGCCACCGAGCACCACCAGATGCGCCGGGCGCTCCGTCAGCTCGAAGATCGTCTCATTGGTCAGGAAGGGCGTCTCCGCCAGGCCGGGCACCGGCGGCACGGCGGGGGCGGAGCCGGTGGCGAGGACGAAGCGGCGCGCACGGATGCGCTCACCCCCCGCCTCCACCTCCTCCGGCCCGGTGAAGCGGGCGGCGGATTGCAGCACGGTGACGCCGAGGCCGGTGAAGCGTTCCACCGAATCATGCGGCGCGATAGTGGCGATCACGCCGTGCACATGCGCCCACACAGCGGCGAAATCGATCTCAGGCTCATGCCCGTTCACGCCGAAGCGCGCCCCGTCGCGCACCACCGCCGCCGCATGCGCCGCCGCCAGCAAGGCCTTGGAGGGAACGCAGCCGGTGTTCAGGCAATCACCGCCCATCCGGTGCTTTTCGATCAGCACGACGGAGGCGCCCATCTGCGCCGCACCGGCCGCGACCGACAGGCCGCCGGAGCCGGCGCCGATGATGCAGAGATCGGCGTGCAGTGCGCCATCGCGCCGGGTCGGGCGGCGGCCCGGCAATGGGGCGTGGTGCATCATCGGTCAGCTCCGTTGTTCTGCCCACGCTTCGCCTGATGCGGCGGAATGGTTACGGGCATTGACGCGGCGCGCCGCTGGGGTTCCCCTGCGCGCTCCATGCGAAGGAGACAGACGATGTCCGCACACGCCACCACGCGCCGCGCCGCGCTTGCCCTGGGCGGCGCAGCGATGCTGTCCGTGACGATGCGCGATGCCCGTTCGCAATCACCACGCACGATGACCTTCGTCACGCCCTTTTCCTACATCCTGGCCTTCGCCGATGTGCTGAACGCCCAGGGCGGCGGCTTCTTCGCGCGGGAGGGGCTGGACGTTACCATCCAGCAGGGCCGCGGTTCCGCCATGGCGGTGCAGCAGATCGTCGGCGGCGGCGCGCTGCTGTCGCGCACCGGGGTGGGCGACCATATCCGCGCTTCCTCCCGCCCCGGCGGTGATGACCTGGTCGCGGTCGGCACCATCAGCCAGGGCTCGCCCTTCTACGTCATCAGTGCGCCGGACAAGCCGGTGCGGACACCCGCGGATATGGCGGGCAAGACCATCGGCGTGCTTTCGGTCGGCGGTGCGACGGAGATCGTGCTGGACGTGATGCTGCAGGCCACCGGCGTGGAACGCGCGCGGGTGGCGCGGCAGGTGGCGCCGAATTCGCCGGCGGGGCTGCAGTTGATCGCCCAGGGGCGGATCGATGCCTATATCGTCTCGGCCGGCGTGCCGGTGGCGTTGCAGGCGGCGAATACGCCGCATGTGAGCTGGAACACGGATGATGTCGCACCCATCCCCGGCCAGTGCTACATCGCGCGCCGTTCCACCCTGGCGGCCAACGGCGACATCATCACGCGCTTCCTGCGCGCGGTGAAGCTCTCGCTGGATGCGATGCTGGCCGATACCGACCTGTCGCAGACCCTGGCCAATCTGCGCGGCTTCGAGATTGCCGAGATGCGCAACGCCACCACCGCGCCGCTGGTCCTGCGCAACGAGATGCAGTTCTGGCTGACCGCGGGGCGGGAGAACATGCTGCGGAACGTGCCGGAACGCTGGCAGCGCGGCTATGACCTGATGGCCGCGGCCGGCTTCGCGCCGGCGGGCGTGAAGGCGGAGACACTCTACACCAACGAATTCGTCGAGCGTGCCCTGGCCTGATGCGATTCCATCGCGCGGAAGCCGCGCTGCTGCTGGTGGACTACCAGCGGGGATTCCTGCACCCGGAGGGCTTCGTCGCAGCCCAGGGCCGCGACGTCTCGACCTGCGCCGCCGCCGCGCGGCAGGGCTATGCGCTGGCCCGTGCCGCGCGCGCCGTGGGCATGAAGGTGATCTGGACGCGGCATGTGCTGCGGGCGGATCATGCCGATGGCGGGCTGCTGACGACGGAGCTGCGGCCGCGCCTCGGGCAGATCGGCGCGCTGGCCGCGGGCAGCGCCGATGTAGAAATCCCGGCGGAAGCCGGGGTGCACCCGGCCGATGTGGTGCTGGACAAGCCGCGCTATTCCGCCTTCTTCGGCACCGCGCTGGATGTGGTGCTGGCGAGTGCCGGCATCCGCGCGCTGATGGTGGGCGGGGTCACCACATCGATGTGCGTGGAAAGCAGCGTGCGCGACGCGGCGCAGCGGGACATCCGCACCTTCGTGGTGCGCGATGCCGTGGCGGATTTCGATACGGCGCGCCATGCGGCATCGCTTGACGCCATGGAATTCGGCTTCGCGCGGATCATCGGTGCCAACCAGGCGCTGGATGCGATGGCGGCGGGACAGGCGGATTTCACGCCATGACGCAGCCCGCCATCACCTTCGACGCGGTCGAGAAATGGTACGGCACGCGGGATGAGCCGGTGCATGCCCTGGCGGCCACCGACCTTGCCGTGGCGGAGGCCGAGTTCCTGGTGCTGCTCGGCCCTTCCGGCTGCGGCAAGACCACGCTGCTGCGGATGATCGGCGGGCTGATCGCGCCGACCTCCGGCGAGATTGCCATCGAGGGTCGCAGCCTGTGGCGGGGCGGCCAGCGCCAGGCGGCCGCGCTGTCCGACCTCGGCATGGTGTTCCAGGACGCCAATCTGTTTCCCTGGCTGTCCATCGAGCAGAACATCGCCCTGCCGCTGGAGCTGAAGGGCGTGCCCAAGGCGCAGCGCGCGGCGCGGGCGCAGGAGCTCGCGCGGTTGGTCGGCATCCAGGGCTTCGAGAAGCGCTGGCCGCGTGAACTCTCGGGCGGCATGCGCCAGCGCGCCGCGATCGCCCGCGCCCTGTCCTACGACCCGCGCATCCTGCTGATGGACGAGCCCTTCGGCGCGCTGGACGCCATGACGCGGGAGGCGATGAACCTGGAGCTGCAACGCATCTGGCTTGCGACCCGCAAGACCATCGTGCTGGTGACGCATTCGATCGCGGAGGCGGTGTTCCTCGGCGACCGCATCGTCCTGCTGTCGCCGCGCCCGGGTCGCATCGACATGGTGGTGGACGTGCCCTTCGCCCGGCCGCGCGCGCCGGACCTGCAATCCACCGTGGAGTTCCAGGATATCGTGCGGAAGCTGCGGCATCGCCTGGCGGAGATCAGCTGATGGCCGAGGCCGCGCCCGCCCAGTTCCGAAAGCGCCTGGTGACGATGCAGGGCGCGCTGCCCTGGATCACCACGCCCATCCTGCTGGCCACGCTCGTGCTGATCTGGGACAGCTATGTGCGCCTCTCCGGCATCTCCCCGCTCATCCTGCCGCGGCCGGGCGCGGTGTGGTCCGCCTGGCTGGAAATGCTGCGCGATCCGCGTGCCTGGCACCATACGTGGATGACCGTCTATGCGACGCTGACGGGCTTCACCTATGCCACCGTGATCGGCGTGGTGCTCGGCGTGCTGATCGCGCGCATCCGCTGGCTGGAGCAGACGCTGAACCCCTTCATCGTGGCAACGCAGGTGATCCCTAAGGTCGCGCTGGTGCCGCTGTTCGTGCTGTGGTTCGGCTTCGGCATCACCTCCAAGGTCATTGTCGCCGCGGTGCTCGCCTTCTTCCCGATCCTGACCAATACGGCGATGGGGGTGAAATCCATCGATGAGGGGCACCGCGATGTGATGGTGTCGCTGAATGCGACGCGGTGGCAGGTGTTCCGGCGGCTGGAACTGCCCTCCGCCTTGCCCTTCATCATCACCGGGCTTGAGATCGGCATCGTGCTGGCCATCATCGGCGCCATCGTCGGCGAGTATCTCGGCGGCAATGCGGGGCTGGGGCATCTGCTGATCGCGCGGCTGAATGCCTTCGAGACGGATCAGATGTTCGCGGTGCTGATCCACATGTCGATGCTCGGCTTCCTGTTCTACTTCACCATCGGCGCGCTGCGGCGGATGCTGGTGCCGTGGCATGCCTCCGCGCGGATCAGGGTATGACTTCGGAGCAGGCGCAGATCCTGGCGAGCGTTCAGGCGCTGCTGGCCCGCCGCCTGCCGACCGCGGAAATCCGCAGGCGGGACGCCGCACATATCCCGCCCTATGACCTGCTGCCGGAGATGGGCCAGGCCGGTTTGTTCGCGCTGGCGGTGCCGGTGGCGGAAGGCGGGCTCGGCGGGGATTGGGCGACGGTGGCGCTGGTGCAGGATGCGCTGGGGCAGCACGCCTATATGGCCGCCTCGATCTTCAACCGTGTCGTCGGCTTCGGCCTCGCCACCATCCGCGCCCATGGCAGCGCGGCGCAGCGGGCGGAGATGCTGCCGCTGCTGATGGCGGGCCGCGCCTTCTGCGCGCTGGCGCTAACCGAACCGCAGGCCGGCAGCGATGCCGCCGCCATCCGCACCCGCGCCACGCGGCATGCAGGCGGCTGGCGCATCAATGGCCGCAAGACCTGGATCAGCGATGCGGAGGGCGCGCGCTGGCTGATCCTGCCGGCGCGCACAGGGCCGGACGCCGAGGGGCCGCGCGGCATTTCGCTGTTCCTGGTGCCGACGGCCACGCCCGGCATCGCCATGACGCGGCTGCCCAAGGTCGGCAACAACTGCATGCCCTCCTTCGACATCGGCCTGGACGATGTGGAGCTGCCGGCGGATGCGCTGCTGGGCGAGGAAGGCCGCGGCTTGGCGCAGATGATGTCCACTCTGCATTTCTCCCGCGCCTCGATGGCCGCGACGGTGACCGGTGCGGCCGAGGCGGCGCTGCGGATCGCGCTGGCCCATGCGCAGGAAAGGGAACAGTTCGGCCAGCCGATCGGCCGTTTCCAGGCCATCGCGCACCGGCTGGTGGATATGCGGATGCGCGTCGATCAATCCCGCCTGATGGTGCGGCATCTGGCGCAGCTTATCGACCAGGGCGCGCCGTGCCGGCGGGAAGCAGCGCAGGCCAAGATCATCGCGACGGAGACGCTGCGCGACGTGGCGGATGCCGGCATGCAGATCATGGCCAGCGCCGGCTATTCGGCCGAAAGCGACATGCAGCGGCTGTGGCGGGATTCGCGCCTCTACACCTTCGGCGAGGGCGCCAATGAAGTGCTGCGCGATTCCATCGCGCGGGAGATGGGTCTGACGGCAAGGGGAACAGCGTGACGGGCATCCGGGCGATCGATGCGGTGGTGAACATCTGGACGCCGGAGGCGCTGGCCGGCAGGCCGGATCGCACCGGCTTCTACACCAGCAAGATGCGCGTGAAGCGCGAAATCTTCGAAGGCATGAGCCTGAAGGATATGATCGCGCGCATGGATGCCGCGGGCATCGAGAAGGCCTTTCTCATCGCCGCCAAGGTCGGCCGCCTCGGCCATCCCGCCTGCTATCACGTGGACTACCGCCTGGTGGCGGATGCGGTGCAGGCGCATCCGGACCGCTTCTATGGCCTCGCGGGCCTCGACCCCACCGAGGGCATGCGCGGTGTGCGCGAACTTTCTCGAGCTGTAACCGAATACGGCTTCATCGGCGCGCATTTCTACCCGCATTGGTTCGAGCTGCCGCCGGATCATGCGAAATGGTACCCCTTCTACGCGAAATGCGCGGAGCTGGACGTGCCGGTACAGCTGCAGGTCGGGCAATCCATGGTCTATGACCCGAGCTACCCGCTTCGCTCCGTCGGCCGCCCGATCACGCTGGATGCGGTGGCGTGTGATTTCCCGGAGCTGAAGATCATCGGCATCCATGTCGGCATCCCCTGGACCGAGGAGATGATCGCGATGGCCTGGAAACACGCCAATGTCTTCATCGGATCGGATGCGCACAGCCCGCGCTACTGGCCCGACAGCTTCAAGCACTACATCCGCAGCTACGGACAGGACAAGGTGATCTTCGGCACGGATTTCCCGGTGCTGGATTTCGGCCGCACCATGGCGGAAATCGCGGAGCTGAATCTGCCCGAGGCGGTGCTGGCAAAATTCCTGCGCACGAATGTGCAGCGCATCTACAAGCTGGACGGCGCCGGCGCATGAACCTGGCCGATGCGCTGGACATCCACGCCAAGGCGCGCCCCGGCCACATCGCGCTGATCGATGGCGATCTGGTGCTGACCCATGCGGATTTTGCCGCCCGGGTGCGGCGCATGGCCGCCTGGCTGCTGGGCCTCGGCCTGCCGGCGGATCAGCCCATCGGCATCTGCCTGCGCGACTCGGCGCAGCATGTGGTGGCGCTGTATGCGGTGGCGCGTGCCGGCCTGCCGATCCTGCCGATGGATGTGCGCTGGACGGCGGAGGAACAGCGCAACGTCGCCACCCATTTCGGCGCCGCGCTGGTGCTGCTGGAACCCGATGCGGCGCCTCTGCCCGGCCTGCGCTGCGACACGCCCGGCGATGCCAGCGCGGAGGGCATGGCCTTCGGCCATGACGCGGAGGCGCCCTTCGTGCTGTCGCTGTCGTCGGGCACCACCGGCCGGCCGAAGGGCCCGCTGATCGCGCACCGGCATTTCCTGGCGCGCTTCCGCACGCATTGGATCAATCTCGGCCTGAACGGGCGCGACCGCTTCATCTGCGCCACGCCGCTGTATTTCGGCGGCGGCCGCACCTTCGCCATGTCCGTGCTGTTCTCCGGCGGCACGCTGATCCTGAAGCCACCGCCCTGCGCGCCGGAGGATCTGCTGGACTGCGTGGCACGGCACGACGCCACCAGCCTGTTCCTGGTGCCGACGCAGTTCCGCCGCCTGCTGGCGCTGGAGGACACTGGGCTGGCGCCGCTGCGCAAGCTGAACCTGCTGTTCTCCTCCGGCGCCCCGCTCTCTCCCGCGGAACGCCTCGCGATCCGCGACAGGCTCTGCCCGAATTTCTTCGAATACTACGCGAGCACCGAAGGCGGCGGCGTGTCGCTGCTGACCCCCGCCGACCTCGCCACGCATGGCGAGACGGTGGGCCGCCCGGTCTTCGGCGTCGAGGTGGAGGTGGTCGATGACGGCGACCAGCCTTTGCCGGCCGGTGAGACCGGCCTGCTGCGCTACCGCGGCCCCGCCTGCGCCACCGGCTACCACCGCGACCCGGAAGCCTCCGCCGAGGCGTTCCGCGAGGGCTGGTTCTACCCTGGCGACCTCGCCTCCCTGGATGCGGAGGGTTTCGTCACGCTGCGCGGCCGGCGCAAGGACATGATCATCCGCGCCGGCATCAACATCCACCCGGCCGATATCGAGGCCACGCTGGGGGCGCATCCGGCGGTGGCGGAATGCGCCGTGCTGGGCTGGCCCTCGGCGGAGTTCGGCGAGGAGATCGCGGCCTTCGTGACGCTGGCCGCGCCTTGCGACCCCGCCACGCTGCTGGATTTCGCACGCGGCCGCCTGCCAAGGCCGAAATGGCCGCGCCAGGTCTTCGTGGTGGCGGATCTGCCGCGCAACAGCGCCGGCAAGGTTCTCAAGCGGGAATTGGCGCTGCTGCTGCCAGCGCCCTGACACCCTGCGGCCGGTTGCATTCGATATTTACATTTCGACAACCTAAGGTTGAGCACTTCGGCCCAATTGCGCTATGCTCCGTGTCCTAGCAGGGAGCGTCCCGTTCACGGGGGCGAAACGCGGTGCCGGAGATCCACCTCCCGACGGTCTTTGTCTTCTCCTCGATCCTGGGCGGGTTCCTCGGGCTGGCCTCGCTTTGGCTCTGGTCGCTCGATCGCCGGGAAACCGCGCTCGCCTCCTGGGGCATGGCGCGGCTGCTGGGCGCCGGCGGCACGGTGCTGCTCGCCCTGCGCGGAATGGCGCCGGACTGGGTCTCGATCGACGTCGCGAACCTGCTGCTCTGCCTCGGCTATGGCCTGCACTGGACCGGCGCGCGGCAGTTCGAAGGGCACCGGCCGATTCCCTGGGCGCTGCTGCTGGGCGCGGTGATCTGGATCGGCGCCAACCGGATTCCCGCCTTCCACGCCAGCATCGATGCCAGGGTGGCGCTGATGGCGCTGGTGCTGCTTGGCTATAACGGCCTGGCGGTGCTGGAGCTGGTGCGGGGCCAGCGAATCAATCCACTGCCGTCGCGCCCGTTGTTCATCAGCCTGCTGGCGGCGGTTTCCGTCATCTATATCGCCCTGGCGACCGCGACCATGGTCTTTGCGCCGCGGCCGATCGGCAACCAGCTGCCGCAGGGCTTCATGTTCGGCGCGCTGGTGGTGTTGCAGGTCGTCTTCCTGGCAGGCGGCACCCTGCTGTTCGTCGCCATGATGAAGGAGAAGGCGGAACAGCGTTCCACCGCAGCGCTCGCCGCCGCGCGGGACGCGGCAGACCGCGCCAATGCCCACAAGACCCGCTTCCTGTCCCGCATGAGCCATGAACTGCGGACCTCGCTCAACGGCGTGCTCGGGATGGCGCAGGCGCTTTCGCATGATGCCAGCCTGGGCGCGCGCCAGCGGCGCCAGGCGGAGACCCTGGACCAGGCCGGGCGCCATCTGCTGGCCATCGTCAATGATGTGCTGGATATCGCGCGCATCGAGGCCGGGCGGTTCGTGGCCCAGCCCCGGCCGCTGCGGCCCGAGCCCTTCCTGCACGAAACCCTGACGCTGGCGGAGGAAGCGGCGGCCGCCAAGGGGGTGACCCTGGCGCTGCGGCTGGACCCGGCAGTGCCGGGGACGGTGCTGGGGGATGGCCTGCGAATCCGGCAGGTCCTGTTGAACCTGCTGGCCAACGCAATCCGCTTCACGCCACGCGGCGGCACGGTGGCGCTTCAGGTGACGGCGGAGGCAGCGGGGATACGCATCGCCGTGATCGATTCCGGCAGCGGCGTGCCGGCGGCGCTGCGGCCGCATCTGTTCGAGGATTTCGTCCAGGCCGAGGATGAGGGCTCGCACACCGGCAGCGGCCTGGGCCTGGCGATCAGCGCCGCCCTGGCCCGCGCCATGGGCGGCAGCCTGACCCATGCGGATGGACCGCAGGGGGTGGGCAGTTGCTTCACCCTGGCGCTGCCCCTGCCCGCCTGCGGCGCCGAGATCCGGCGCACGGCACAGACCCTGCCGCTGGTCGCGGTCGCGCCGCGGCAGGATGCGCTGCGTATCCTGGTGGTGGATGATGTGGCCGCCAACCGCTTCGTCGCAGCGGCCCTGCTGGAGCCGGCCGGGCATCAGGTGACCGGGGCGGCAAGCGGCCAGGAGGCGCTGGACCTGCTGGCACAGGGCGAATTGCCGGATCTGGTCCTGATGGACGAGCACATGCCGGGCCTGACCGGTAGCGCGACGATGCGGCGGATCCGCGCCCTGCCGGGCCGGGCCGCCACATTGCCGGTTCTGGCCCTGACCGCCGATGCACTGCCGGAGCAGGTCCAGGCGATGCTGGAGGCCGGCTTCGACGGGCACCTGTCCAAGCCGGTGGAGCGCCTGGCCCTGCTGGCCGCGGTGGCACGGGCTACCCAACGGCGGGCGGTGGAGGTCCCGGCGCGCGGTCCGCGCATGCCCCTGGCAGCCGGTACGGCCGCCTGACGCGAGGCAAGCCGCTGCCGAAGCTGCGACGCGGGGATCAGGACCCGCCCCTCATCCTGCCGCCACCGCCGCGCCCTTGCGCCAGAGCTTGACCGAGGAGGCCAGCAGGATGGCTCCGAGCAACAGCTTGAGCGCGCCTGCCGGCACGAAGGGCAACAGCGCCGCGCCTGCCATCGCGCCCAGCACCGACCCCGCCGCCATCGGGGCACCGATGCCCAGAAGCGCGACACGATCGCGATAGCCGCCAGCGCGCGCATGGCGGGCCACGCCGACCGCGACGGCCGGCAGGCTGATGATCAGGCTCGCCGTGCCGGCGGTGCGGATATCCAGCCCGAAGCCGAAGATCAGCGTCGGGATGATCAGCTCGCCGCCCGCCACGCCGAGCAGCGAGGACACCAGCCCGATCCCCACCCCGGCGATGGCCCCCGCCACCGGCCGCCACCAGCCGCCAGGTGCGGCGCCGAGGTGCAATGCCTCCCCGGCCACGGCCTCGACCAGCAGCAGCAGGCCGATGGCGGCGAGCAGCCCCGCGATCAGCCGTGTCAGGCGATGCGCGTCGATGCGCGCCAGCAACCCGGCGCCAAACCAGGCGGCCGCCATGGCGAAGACGGTCAGCGCGGCAATCTCCGGCAGATGCGCGGCGAGGTCCGGAAAGCTGGCAAGGCCGAAGCGCGCCACCGCGGCGGCTGCGAGCGTGACGAGGCTCATCAGCAGGTTCATCCGCACCGCCGGATGCGCCGCCAGCGCGAACAGGCCCAGCAGCACCGGTAGCCGGAACTCGGCGCCGCCGAGGCCGATCAGCCCGCCCAGCAGGCCGATGGCGGCGCCCCACCACAGGGCCGAACAGGGTGATGCGGTCATGCGGCGTGGCGGCCGGTGGCCGGGCGCAAGGCCGCCACGGAAGCGGAGCGCATCGCGACAAGGCCGCCCCGCGCGGCCTCGGCGCGGCAGGTGGCGTGGGCACCGGACATCTCGGACTCCCGCCGCTGTCTTTCGATACTGATAGCGAGCGGCGTCGTGTCGGGCAAACCGGGCGGGGCCATCGGGCCCGTCCTGCCGCTCGTCGCCCCGCTGGTCGTGGTGTAGCCTGCCGGGGCATCGACCAGGCCATCCGCCATGACCCTCCTTCGCCTGAAATCCGCGACCCCACCGGGCCGCGAGCACAGCATGGCCGTGCCGGAAGCGGTTGCCGGGATGCTGCGCGAGATCGAGGCCGGTGGCGCGGCGCGGGCGCTTGCCTATGCGCGCGACCTCGATGGCTGGCAGGGCGACCCCGTGCTGTCCGAGACCGAGATCGCGGCGGCCTCGGCGCGCGTCGATCCGCAGGTGCAGGCCGATCTGCGCTTCGCCCACGGCAATATCCGGCGCTTCGCGGAGGCACAGCGGGCAACCCTCACCGATATGGACATCGAGATGGCGCCGGGCTTTCGGGCCGGCCAGCGATCGATCCCGGTGGCCGCGGCGGGCTGCTATGCGCCCGGCGGCCGGTTCAGCCATGTCGCCTCCGCGCTGATGACGGTGACGACGGCACGCGCTGCCGGGGTCGGGCATGTCATTGCCTGCTCACCGCCACGCGGGGCGCAGGGTCTGGCCGATGAGATGGTGTTCGCCATGCGGCTGGCCGGCGCCGACCGGATCCTGTGCATGGGCGGGGTGCAGGCGATGGCGAGCCTCGCCTTCGGCTTTTTCGGACTGCCACGGGTGGATGTGCTGGCCGGGCCGGGCAATGCCTGGGTGGCGGAGGCGAAGCGCCAATTGTTCGGCCGGGTCGGGATCGACATGGTGGCCGGCCCGACGGATTCCCTGATCATCGCCGACGATTCCGCCGCGGCCGCCACGGTCGCCTGGGACATGGTCGGCCAGATGGAGCATGGCGCCGACAGCCCGGTCTGGCTGGTCACCGATGACCGGGGGCTGGCGGAGGCCGTGATCGGGATGATCCCGGCGCTGATCAAGACCCTGCCCGCCGCCAACGCCGCCTCCGCCCACGCCGCCTGGGACCGCATGGCCGAGGTGACGCTGTGCGACACGCGGGAGGAAATGGCGCTGCTCGCCGACCGCTACGCGCCGGAGCATCTGCATGTGCAGGCGCGGGACCTGGATTGGTGGCTCGCGCGCCTGACCGCCTATGGGTCGCTGTTCCTCGGCGCGGAAACCACGGTGGCCTTCGGGGACAAGGCCGCCGGGCCGAACCATGTGCTGCCGACCTCGGGGGCCGCGCGCTACACCGGTGGCCTGTCGGTGTTCAAATTCCTCAAGACCGTCACCTGGCAGCGCAGCACCGCGCAGGCGGCGCGGCCGGTGGCCGAGGCGACCGCCCGCATCTCACGGCTGGAGGGGATGGAGGCGCATGCCCGCACCGCGGATATCCGCCTGACCCCCCCGGCCTGAATTCACACCCGCCGCACATTCCAGAACAGGTTCACCGAGGCATTGAGCGCGCCCTGGATGTCCTTCCGGATGGCGCCGTCCGAGTAGGTCTGGCCCAGCGGAATGGTCGGCACCATTTCGAGCGCCCGCGCCTGCGCGGCCCGGAACAGCGAATCCGCCTCCTCCGGCGCGGTGGCGCTGAGCCATTTCTGCACCAGCTCCTCGGTTGCCGGATCATGGAACCAGCCCCACCAGCCGGCATCGCCGACACCGCGCGTGGTGGTGTTGGTGGCGGGATTGTCGATCGAGATCGCGGGCCAGTTCGTGCAGGCGATGCTCCAGCCGCCATTCTCGACCGGGGCCTTCGAGATGCGGCGCTGCACCACCGTGCCCCAATCCAGATCCTGCTGATCCACATTCATGCCGATCCGCCGCAGCAGATCCGCCGTCAGCACGCCATGCGCGTTGATCGTGGGCTGGTCGGTCGGGTTCAGCAGGACGATCCTCTCGCCCTTGTAGCCGGCATCCAGCACCGCCTGCCGCGCCTGGGCGATATCCAGCGAGCCCATCACATCGGCGCCGAGTTCCACGACGCCCGGCATGCCACAGGGGAACATGGACCGGCAGACCTGGCCATTCGCGGGATCCGCCGTGATCGCCTGGATGAACGGCGTCTGGTCGATGGCCCGCAGCACCGCCCGGCGCAGTGCCACATTGTTGAAGGGCGCGGTCAGATGGTTGAAGCGCAGCACGGAGACGACGCCGAAGGGGTCGCCGCGGAACAGCTCCACCTGCCGGTTGCGCGCCACCAGCGGCGCCAGTTCCGGCAGCACGGCCGCCAGCCAATCGACCTCGCCGGCCTGGATCGCCGCCGCCGCCGTCGCCGGGTCCGGCAGGATCTGCCATTCCAGACGGTCGAAATGCACCACCTTGCCGCCCGAGGTCCAGGCCGGCGCCTCGGATCGCGGCACATAGTCGGCGAACTTCTCGTAGACCATGCGGGCGCCGGAGACATATTCGCCGCGCACGAAGCGGAACGGGCCGGAGCCCACCATCTCCGTCACCTGCGTCGTCGGGCTGGTCTGCGCCAGGCGTTCCGGCATGATGAAGGCGGGGGACGAATGCGGCTTGCCGATGGCGTGCAGCAGCCGGCCGAAGGGGCGGGTCAGCTTGATGACGATGGTCTTGTCGTCACGCGCGCCGAAGCTCTCCGTCGCGGCGCCGAGCGCCTGGCCAAAGCTGTCGCGCTTCGACCAGCGGTTGAGACTGGCAGCGCAATCCCGTGCGCGCACCGGCTCCCCATCATGGAAGCGCAGGCCGTCGCGCAGCGTGATCTCCCAGGTCAGGCCATCGGCGGAGACGCTGTGGCCGGCGGCCATCTGCGGCACCGGCCGAAGCTCCGCATCCACCCCGTACAGCGTGTCGAACACGCAATAGCCATGCGCGAGGGTGACCGCGGCCGGCGTGAAGATCGGGTCCAGCAGAGTGAGGTTGGAGCTGGGCACATAGCGCAGCGTCCGCGCCCTTCCCTGCGCCAAGGCGGGCATGGACAGCAGCGGCGCGGCGGCGGCCGTGGCGAGGAGGGTTCTGCGTGGGATCATTCTGCCGTGTCCTTTGGGTGTGCTCAGCTCAGCGCATCTGGCACCGGCATGTCGTCGGCCGGCCAGAAGGGACGGCGCCGATGTTCCCAGGCCACATCCTGCAGGCGCAGCGGCGTGGCGCCCGGGCCGTGCAGCGCGATGAAGCCTGTGCCGGGGTCCAGCAGCTTCCGGTAGTTCATCAGGTTCTTGAAGGAGACAAGCTTGCAGCGGGCGATGTCAATGCCGCAGGCCGCGTAGTGCTCGTCCAGATGCTCATACACCGCGTGGCTGGCCACCAGCAGGCGCAGCCCGCCCACCCGCAACACCGCCGAGGGGCCGAGCCTCGCCCGCGCGCCGGAGGCCGGGCCGCCGCGATAGGTGAAGCTGCCCTCGCAAAGCCGTTCCACCCGCGCCACAAGATTCACCGGCTTGAACCACCGGCGGTCCTGCCAGGCGCCGACGGCGAAGGCGGCTTCCGCGCCTTCGCCCAGTTCGAAGGCCCGCGCGGCGGCGGCCGGGTCCACGATGGCCAGCGCGGCATCCACCTCCGGCGCCGCATCGAGGAGCGCCGCCAGCAGCGCGGGACTGTCGCCCGAGGCGCCGCCGCCAATCGCATCCGGCGCGTCGATCAGCAGGGTGCGGCCCGGCAGCGCGAGGGCGGCGCGCACCGCCTCGGCGGGGGTCATCGCCGGCAGTTCGAAATCCCGGCGGCGCCGCCACATGTCATCGAGGATGTCCTGCGCCACCGCCGCCGCCCCCGCCGGGTCCGCATCGGTGACCGCGAGGCCGGTGATGCCGACATCCGCCATGTCCAGCCAGGGCTGCACCGGGAAATAGCTGACCGAAAGCGCCCGCCCGGCTTGCTCCAGCGCCCGGGCATGGGCGGCGACATGCGCCATCGGCGCATCACCCAGCGTGGCGCCGCCGAGCACCGGCACGATGGCGTTGTATTTCCGCATGCGGGTGACGGGGCGGATCTCGCCGCGCAGCGCGCGCACCAGCAAGCCGGCGGCGCGGCCGCCGGTCTGGTAGGCATCGACATGCGGGTAGGTCTCATAGCCCACGACGATGTCGGCCGCGGCCACCATGCGCGGCGTCACATGGGCATGCAGGTCCAGGCTGATGGCGATCGGGATGCCTGGCCCGATACGCGCGCGCAACGCCGCCAGCACCGCACCTTCCGGGTCCTTCTCCTCGGCGCAGATCATGGCGCCGTGCATGGCGAGATAGACGCCATCCAGCGGCAGCGCGGCGGCGATGCCCTCGACGATGCGATCGCGCGCCTCGTGGAAGAACGCATCCTCGACATGCCCGCCCGCACCGCCCTTGGCGGCAAAGATCGGCACGAGTTCGGCCCCCGCATCGCGCAGCGCGTGGATTGCGCCGGTCAGCGCCAGGTCCTTGCCCTCCATGGCCTGCGGCAGCGCGGCGCCCTCGTGGATGCCGATGCGCGCGAAGTCGGCGCGACGCTCGACGCGGAGCGACAGGCTGTTGCCTTCGTATTCGAAGCTTGCGACGGCAACCCGCATGTCAGGCTGCCGCCAGGCGGGCGCCAGTCGCGCCGGATCGTGCGGTGGATTGCGGGCACGGCCCCTCAGTCGCGCAAGTGATCATGGGTGCCGCCCGTTCCAGGTCCTGGGATCGCTGCACGACAAACCTGCCAGCAGGTGCACGGATGATGGCACCGGGGCTTCAACTCCTGTCAACCCGCCACGGTCTATGCCGGGATCGCGGCACAAGCCTGGCGGAAGGCGGTTTCGCCCCCCGCGCAGTTTGTGCGATAAGACTGTCAACAATCATCACCTGGGAACGAAACGACATGACCCCGACTGCCTTCAGCCGCCGCGCCCTGCTGGGTGCCGCCGCCCTGCCGCTTGCCGCCCCCGCCCTGGCGCAGGAGGGGTTTCCGTCCCGCCCGCTGCGCCTCATCGTCGGCTTCACGCCGGGTGGGGCGACCGACATCTCCGCCCGCGCCATCGCGCCGAAAATGGGTGAGGTGCTGGGCCAGCCCGTGATCGTCGAGAACCGCCCCGGCGCGGGCAGCAACATCGCGACCGAGGTGGTGGCCCGCAGCCCGGCCGATGGCCACACGCTGCTGCTCGCGACGCTGGGCGCCCTGGTGGTCAGCCCGATGGTGATCCGCCTGCCGGTCGACCCGGCGCGCGACCTGGTGCCGGTCTCGGTGGCGGTCGACCTGTTCAACATGCTGGTGCTGCCGCCCGACCGGCCGTGGCGCAACGTGGCCGAACTGGTTGCCGCGGCCAAGGCGGCGCCCGGGCAGCTTTCCTACGGCACCAGCGGCATCGCCGGCGGGCCGCATCTCGCGGGGCTGCTGTTCAACCGCACCGCCGGGATCGACACCACCGCCGTGCATTACCGCGGCGGCGGGCTGGTGGTGACGGATCTGCTCGGCGGGCGGATCGACTACTCCTTCGCCACCGCCGCATCGGTGCTGCCGCAGGTGCGCGAGGGTAAGCTGCGCGCCCTGGCCATCCCCCATCTCGAACGCTCGCGCCTGATGCCGGACATCCCGACCGTCGCGGAATCGGGCCTGCCGGGCTTCGACGTGCCGTCCTGGTACGCGGTGATGGCGCCGCGCGGCACGCCGGAGGCCGCCATCGCCCGCCTGAACGCCGCGATGCGCGTGGCGCTGGGCGACGCCGATGTGACGGCGGTACTCAACCGCAACGGGCTTGAGCCGCGCTGGAGCACGCCGGACCAGATGAATGAGGCGCTGGCGGCCGAACGCACGAAATGGACGCCGATCATCCGCGATAGCGGCATCCGCATCGATTAGTGCCTGGCGCTGCTGCGAATGCTTCGGCGGCGGCACCATCGCGGCGGGACTCAGGTCTCGCCGCGAGCTTGGCACATCGAGGCCGCTCAGGGACCGTCCGCCGCATCAGCTTGAAAACACCGGCGGGTCGGCCCTGCGGCTTGCCGTCAAACGATTCACCCCAACCCAAGCTCTGACACCGAACTCTGGCGGCACCGTCCGGCAAGCCGCTGCCGTTCTCCCCCAGTTCGAGGCGCCGGTGGCGCGACCGACCGAAAGGTGGCGTGCGCCCCGGACCGCGATGACGCGTGATATCCATGGCCGCTCCGCTACCAATGCTGTACGGAAAATGAAAAGAAGCCCGGCCAGACCATGGAAACCTTGCGCACGATGAGCCTGTTCGCCGCGGTCGCGCATCACGGCAGCCTCTCCGCGGCCGGGCGCAAGCTGGGGCTTTCGCCGGCTTCCGTCTCCCGCCAGATCACGGCGCTGGAGGAACAACTCGGCGCGCGTCTGCTGAACCGCACCAGCCGCAGCATGACGCTGACCAGCACCGGCGAGATCTACCTGCGCCATGCCGAGAACATCCTGCACCAGATCGAGGAAATGCAGGCCGAGGTCAGCCAGCGGGAACAGCAGCCTTCCGGCCTGTTGCGGGTACATTCCCGCCTGCTTGTCGGCACGCTGGTGCTGATGCCGAACCTGCCGCGCTTCCTGCAGGCCTATCCGAAGATTTCGGTGGAACTGGTCATGTCGAACCATCCGGTCGACCTGGCGGAGCGCAATGTCGATGTCGATATCCGAATCGGCAAGCTGACCGAAAGCGCCCTGATCGCGCGGCGCCTGGCCACCAGCGAAAGGGTGGTCTGCGCCGCGCCCGCCTACCTCGCCGGCCGCCCGCCGATCCTGGCCCCGGCCGACCTGGCGCAGCAGAACTGCCTGACCTACCGCCTCGGCATGGGCCGGTCCGTCTGGCGTTTCGCGCATGCCGAGGGGCCGCCGGTGGAGGTGCCGGTGGCGGGCAGCCTCACCACCGATAACGGGCCGGCATTGCATGCCGCGGCGCTGGCCGGCCTCGGCGTGGTGCTGATGCCCGACTGGTCGGTGCGGGAGGATATCCGCGCGGGCCGTCTGGTCCGGCTGCTGGCGGACCACCGCGCGAGCCACCTGGAATTCGAGAATGGCGTCTTCGCCGTCTATCAGCGCAGCCGCCACCTTTCCGCCTGCATCCGCGTCTTCATCGACTTCCTGGTCGAGACCTTCCGGAATACGGACCGCTAATCCGGAGACTCCAGCAGCGACATCAGCGCCGGGACACCGATGGAGCAGGAATGGATGGAGATGGCGCCGGCGAGTTGCAGCACCTCCGCCAGTTCCTCCCGCGCCGCACCTTCCGCCAGGGCGCGGCGGATGTGAAAGCGCATGCCGGGCTCATACAGCGTGGCCGGGGAGGCCGCGACGGCGAGGCCGATGAACTCCACCACCTTGCGCTCCAGCGGCCCGGTGCGGCGCGGGCTGGTGAGGAACAGCAGATAGGCCTCGACATAGGCCGGCGCGACGGAAAGCAGGGTGTCCACCTCCGCCGGCCATTCGCCCAGCAGCGGCTCAAACCGCTGGCGCAGCGCCGCCAGATGCTCCGCGGCGACAGGCAGTGGCGGCTGGCGGCCGGCGCGGGCCACCTCCTCCCCCAGCATCGCCAGGCCCTGGCGCGCGGTCCATGTGCCGAGCGCGCTGGTCAGCTCGATCACCTGCAGGATCTCGGCCGGCGTCGCGCCGGCTTCCAGCGCGAATTCCATGTGCCGCCTGGCGCCGCGCTCATACAGATGCGCGCAGGACAGATCGGCGGCGATATAGACGAATTCACGCACCTTGGCGGGCAACGCGCCGCTGCGCCATGGGCCGTGCAGGAAGGCCAGATAGGCCTCCAGGAAAGCCGGGTCGTGCTGCAACAGGCCTTCATGGAACGGCGCCCAGTAGCGCCGTGCCGCGATCACCTCCGCCTTCAGCGCCGCCTTGCCGGCCTCATCCATCGTCAGAGCGGCGAGCGCCACATGGCGGGGACGAAGCCGTAGCCTTCGCTGCGCCGCGCCACATGGCCGATCGCCGGGAAGGCGAGGTGGGAGCCGGCGACCACGAGGCGGTCCGTGGCCGCCATGTCAAAGATGCGGCTGCGCGTGCGGGCCGCCAGGTCGGGGTCCGAATCGAAGGAGATCGACCAGTCCGGCCGGGCGAACTGCAGCGACTGCGCATGCACCACATCGCCCCACATCAGGAACTGCGCGCCGCCCGAGGCCACATGCACGCCGAGATGGCCCGGCGTATGACCCGGAATGGCCAGGGTGCGGACACCGGGCGCCACTTCCGTCTCTGGCGCGATGCGGCGGACCCGGCTGCCATAGGCCGCCAGCACGGCGCGGGCCGGACCGAAGAAGGGGCGTAGCGGCGCCGGTGCGCGGGTCTCCTCCCCGCTATCGGACCAGTAGGCAGCCTCCGCCTCCGCCACCAGCACCTCCCCGCGCGGGAACAGCGCGGCGCCATCGGCGGTCAGCATGCCGGCGGCGTGGTCGCGGTGCAGATGGGTCAGCACGATCGCGTCGATATCCTCCAGCGCCACGCCCGCGGCGCGCAGGTTGCGCGGAATCTGCCCGAGATTGGGGCCCAGCGCCGCCGCTGCGCCGGCATCCACCAGGATCAGCCGCGTGCCGGTGTTCACCAGGAAGGCGTTGACCGCCAACGGCACGCCGCCCGGCGCATCGAAGGCTGCCGCCTTCAACCGCGTGCCGGTGTCCGCGTCGTAGTTCCGGAACAGGTTCGGCAGCGCCGCATCCGGGAAGGCGAGGTTGCCGTCGAGCAGCGCCGTCACCTCGATCTCACCGACCCGATGCCGGTAGAAGCCGGGGGCCTGCTCCGTCGCGCGCGGCACTGCGGCGGGCGCGGTGCCGCTGCGCAGCGAAGCGGCGGCGGCCAGGCTGCCCAGCAGCAGACCGCGGCGCGGAAGAGTGATGCGTTCCATGATCCTGTCTCCCGGCCTATTCCGCGCGAATGTTCGCGCGCGTGATGACATCTCGCCATTCGGCGATATCGCGGCGCAGCGTGGTGGCGAATTCGTCCGGCCCCAGGCCGCGGGGCACCATGCCGAGCGCCATCAGCCGGTCCCGGAAGGCGGGCTCGGCCAGGGCCTCGCGCACCGCATCCGCCATGCGCGCCTGGATGTCTGTGGGCAACCGCGCCGGCGCCAGCAGGCCGAGCCAGAACTCGTTGGCAAAATCCGGCAGGCCGCTTTCGGTGATGGTCGGCACCTGCGGCAGCAGCGGCGCCCGCCCTGCGCTGGTCACCGCCAGCGCCCGCAGCCGGCCATCCTCCACCAGGCCGCGCGAGCCGGGGATGGTGTCGAAGATGAACTGGATGTCGTTCTGCATCAGCGCGGTGACGGAAGGCCCGCCGCCGCGATAGGGCACATGCACCATCTGCACGCCGGCCCGCAGCGCGAACAATTCCCCGATCAGATGGCCGGAGGAACCGGTGCCGGCGGAGCCGAAATTCACCACGCCGGGCCGCGCCCGGGCGAAGGCAATCAGCTCCCCCACATTCTGCGCCGGCAGGCCGGGGTTGACCACGAGCAGGTAGGGGCCGGTGACAAGCAGGGATACCGGCACAAGATCCGTCAGCACGTTATACGGCAGGTTCTGCTTGAAGCTCGGCTCCGTCGCCAGGACCGAGGTGTGGAACAGGAAGGTGGTGCCATCGGGTGCCGAACGCGCCACCGCCTCCGTGCCAATGGAGCCGGCGGCGCCAGCACGGTTCTCCACGACCACGGGCTGGCCGAGACGGGGCTGCAGGGCGGTCGCCAGCAGGCGCGCCACCGGGTCTGTCGACCCGCCGGGGGATAGGGCACGACGATACGGATGGGCCGGTCCGGCCATCGGGGCTGTGCCAAGGCGGGGGTGGCCAGCATGGCGGTGGCCATGCCTGCAAGATGAATGGCTTGCCTGCGGCTCAGCTTTGGCATCTGTGCTTCCCCCTCCGTCCCGTGCCGCCGCGCGGCCGGGTTGCGGCGACGTTAGGCATTGCGCAGCGACAGGTGAACGTTCCTCCGCAGCACGGCATCCTTGCGCCAGGTGAAAGGATGTCGCCGTGCGCCGGCGCCTCAGCGTTGCATCCAGAGCAAGGATGCTGCTCATCCGCCGAGCGTTGTCCGCCCCGCCGCCGCGTCGCAAGACTTCCCGGACTGACCCTCGGGAGGATCAATAGGATGCAGGCCAAACGCCGCATGTTGCTTGGAATGGGGGCCGGCCTGGCGCTGGCGGCACCGGTCCTGGCCCAGGGCTCTGCGCCCTTTCCCAGCCGGCCTATTCGCTTCGTGGTGCCATTCGCCCCCGCCGGCGGCAGTGACATCGTCGCGCGGCTTTTGGTGGAGGAGCTGTCGCCCCGCCTCGGCCAGCCCTTGGTGGTGGAGAACCGGCCCGGCCAGGCCGCCTCCGTCGGTGCCGCCCATGTCGCGCAGCAGCCGCCGGATGGCTACACCATCCTGATCTGCACCCCCGGCGTGCAGATGACGAACCCCTTCCTCTACAGCAACCTGCCCTATGACGCGGAACGCGGCTTCACGCCGATCGTGCACATCGCCCACCTGCCGAACATCCTGGTGGTGCACCCGTCCCTGCCCGTGCAGAACGTGGCGGAATTCATCGCCCATGTCCGCGCCAACCCGGATCGGCTGAGCTTCTCCTCCACCGGCCCCGGCAGTTCCAGCCACCTGGCGATGGAGCTGTTCATGAACATGAGCGGCACGCGGATGACCCATGTGCCCTATCGCAGCTCCGGCCAGGCCCTGGCCGATCTGATGGCGGGGCGGGTGGAGGCCAGCCTCGACAGCTTCGCGGCGATGATGCCTGCGGTGCGCGCGGGCCGGCTGCGGGTGCTCGGCATCTCCACGGAGCGGCCGCTGGAGGACCATCCGGAGATTCCCGCCATCGCCGAGACCCTGGCGGGGTATGAGGGCACCACGCTGCTCTATATGCTTGGCCCGGCAGGCATGCCGGCGCCCGTGGTGCAGCGGCTGAACGCCGCCTTCAACGAGGTGCTGGCCCTGCCCCGCATCCGGGAACGCTTCCGCGAGATGGGCATGGCGGCATCCGGCGGCACACCGGAAGACCTTTCACAGGTCATCTCCGACGGCCGAACCAAATGGCGTTCCGTCATCGAGCGCGCTGGCGTGAAACTGGATTGACCGGGATGGAATTGCAGACCTGCCGCCTGGCGGTGGCCGAGGGCATCGCCACCGTCACGCTGGACCGCCCGCCGGTGAATGCGCAGAACCGCCGGCTGCGGGAGGAGCTGACCTGGATCTTCGACAGTTGCAGCGACCGCCGCGACGTGCGCTGCGTGGTGCTGACCGGCGCGGGCAACAGCTTCTCCGCCGGCGCCGACATCAAGGAACGCGTCGGCCTGGTGCAGGAACCGGGTGACTACATCTCCCACAACCGGCTGACGCGGGAATTCTTCTACGCGCCGATGGATTGCCTGAAGCCGGTGATCTGCGCCGCCAACGGCCCGGCCATCGGCGCAGGCTTCGCGCTGATGCTGTCCTGCGACGTGATGCTGGCCGCCGAGACCTGCTGGGTGCAGATGCCGGAGATCGATGTGGGGCTGGCCGGCGGCACCAAGCTGCTGTCGGAGCATTTCTCCCGCTCCAAGGCACGCGCCATGTATTTCACGGGCCGCAAGATGCCGGCGGCCGAGCTGTATCGCCTCGGACTGGTCGAGGCGGTGTTGCCGGCGGAGGCCCTGCTGCCGGCGGCGCTGGAGATGGCACGCGAGATCGCCGCCAAAAGCCCGCTCGCGGTGCGCGAGATCAAGCGGTCCTTCAACGTGGTGGAGAGCATGCCGTATCGCGAGGCCTATCGCTTCGAACAGACCGTCACCGAACAGCTCTCGCAAAGCGCCGATACGAAGGAGGCGCAGCGCGCCTTCGTCGAGAAGCGCAAGCCCGTCTTCAAGGGGGAATAGGATGGCCACCGGCCGCTACACCAGTGATCTCGAGGAAGGCGACCGGCTCGGGCCGGTGGATGTCGTCATCAGCCCCTTCCAGGTGCGCGAATACTGCCACGCGAACGAGCTGCACCAGCCCTGCTTCCAGAACGACCCGAACCCCATCGTGCCGCCGACCATGGCGCATCTGGAGAAGCTGCGCTTCTACACGATCTACTGCCCGGATGGCTGTGGGCCGAATGCGCGGGTGCACTACACCTTCGACGTGCGCTGGCATGGCGCGCTGCGGGCCGGCATGCCCCTGGTGGTCGAGGGCGTGGTGCGCAGCCGCTACATGAAGCGCGGGCGTGAATACATGGATGTGGACATCACCATGCGTGATAAATCCGCCGACCGCCTGCTGGTGGAATATCGCGACACGGTCTGCCTGTCCTACCGCGAAGCCGCGAAGGATGCCGCGTGATGGACCGGACCCCGATGGAATTGAACCCGGGCGACGAAATCCGCTCCGCCCCGCGCGTGATGACGCGGGAGCGCATGCGCTGGTATGTCGATGCGCTGCCGACGGTGGAAGCGAATGACGGGCGCGTACATTTCAGCGTACCCACCATCCATGACGATGATGAATATGCGAAAGGCCAAGGCCTGCCGGGCATCATCTCGGACGGCATGATCACCAGCAACTGGATCCTGGACCTGCTGCTGCGCAGCCTCGGCACGCAGGTGCTGGAAGACCCCGGCGCGCTGCTGACGAAATTCGTGGCGCCGGTCTATGAGGATGTGCCGATCACCTGCGTGCTGCGGGTGGAAGGCGCCCAGCCCCTGCCGCAGGGGGGACAGCGGCTTTCGCTGAAGGTGTGGGCGGAGGATGGCGCCGGCAAGCTGGTTACCGTCGGCACCGCCGCGGTCAAGATCCACTGACCATGGCCGGTGTTCTGGATGGCGTGCGCGTGCTGGATCTCAGCCGCGTCTTCGCCGGCCCCGCGGCGACCCAGATCCTGGGCGACCTCGGTGCCGAGGTGACCAAGGTGGAGGAACCGGGCCGCGGCGACGAGGCGCGCGGCTTCGGCGTGACGGCGGAGGTGCTGGAGCGGCTCGGCGCCAGCCCGTCCTTCCTCGCGCTCAATCGCAACAAGCGCAGCATCGCGCTGGATCTGAAATCGCCCGCCGGCCTGGGGCTGGCCCGACGGCTGGCCGCCGCATCCGATGTGCTGGTGCATAATTTCCGCCCCGGCGCGATGGAGAAATGGGGCCTCGGCTGGGAGGATCTGCGGGCGGTCAATCCGCGGCTGATCCATTGCGGCTTCTCGGCCTATGGCGAGGCCGGGCCGCTGCGCGACTTCGGCGCCAATGACGTGGCGCTGCAGGCGCATAGCGGGCTGATGCACCTGACCGGGGAGCCGGATAGGCCGCCGGTGCGGGTCGGCACCGCGGGCATCGACCTGCATGGCAGCCTCGGAATGGTCAGCGCCATCCTCGCCGCGCTGCTGCACCGGGCGAAGACCGGCGAGGGGCAGAAGGTCACCTCCTCCCTGCTGCAATCCTCGGCGCATCTGATGAGCTATTTCTACACCGATTGGTGGCTGGCGCGGACCAAGCACCGGCGCATGGGCACGGCGAACCACCTGACCGTGCCGAACCAGGTCTTCCCCGCCGCCGATGGCGATGTGGTGATCATCGCGCCCAGCGACGACATGTGGCGCCGCCTGGCGCGGGCGCTGGATCCGGCGCGGCTGGAGCGTCCGGAATACCTCACCGCCATGGACCGCCGCACCAACCGGGCGGCGCTTCTGGCGACGCTGACGGAGGTGACAAGCGCCCTGACCTGCGACGAGATCCTGCGGCGTCTGGGCGCGGCCAAGGTGAATGTCGCGCGGGTGCATGATGTGGGCCAGGCGGCGGACCATCCGCAGCTGGAGGCCGCCGGGGCGGTGCTGCACTGGGAGCGTGACGGTCATGTCGAACACGGCGTGGCGCCACCCTTCACACTGACGGCCACGCCGGTCGAGGTGCGCCGCCCGCCGCCCATGGTGGGCGAGCACACGGCCGAGATCCTGCGCGAGATCGGCCTGGGGGACCAGGACCTCGTCCAGGCCCGCGAGGAAGGCGCCTTCGGCAAAGCCGGTTAGCGACACGCTCCAGATCACCGACGGCGCCGGGACGGCGTGGCCGGTCCTCCACACGGGTACGGACCTCGCCTTACCTGGGTGGGAATCCGGCCGATGCCGGCATTGACGGCCGGCATCAGGAGCTCGGCCATGCCTGGCTGGTAAGGAATTCGGTCAGCAGGTGGCCGAACCGGTGCGGTTGCATGTGGCCACCAGGCGCTACCGCGGTCGAGCCGAATCCCTTCGCCAAGCTCTCGCCGGACTATGTGACAGCGCCGAGGCGGCCCAGCAGCGGCGCTATGGCGAGCTGGCCAAGATGAAGGGGCTGGAGGCGCCAGCCACCGCGCAAAGCCTATGGCCCAGGGTCGAGGCCGGAGCCCCAGCGCAAGGGCCGCGGCGGAGCTTGACGCCGGGGCATGCATAAGTGAACTGTAACAAGCTGCCGCGCGCATGCGGCGTCCCCCGACGGAAGCCATAGCATGATCACCAGCCTTTCCAAGCGCACCCTCCTCTCCGCGGGCGCCGCGGCCCTTGTGATGGGTGCCGTGCCCGGCGCGCGCGTCGCCCAGGCGCAGACGCCCCGCAACGCGCTGGTGATAGCGGGCACCATCGACGATCTTGTGGCGCTGGACCCGCACCACTCCTTTGAGGTGACCGGCAGCGACCTGCTGAAGAATGTCTATGACCAGTTGTTCATGCTGGACCCGACGAAGGACGCCGCCGAGCTTCAGCCGGGCCTGGCCGAGAGCTTCACCGTCTCCGAGGACGGCCGCACCTTCACCTTCCAGATCCGCCAGGGCGTGCGCTTCCATTCGGGCAACGCGCTGACCGCGGCCGATGTGGTCTATTCGCTGCGCCGCCCGCTGCTGATCAACCGCACGCCCGCCTTCATGTACCGCAGCGTCGGCCTGACGCGCGAAAACGTGGAGGAGACGGTGCGCCAGCTGGGCGATTTCACCGTCTCGGTCACCTTCAACCGTGCCTATGCGCCCAGCCTGATCCAGAACCTGTTCACCGCCACCATCGCCTCGGTGGTGGACAGCCGGCTGGTGCAGCAGAATGCCGGCGAGGACATGGGCAACACCTGGCTGAACCGCAACTCCGCGGCCTCCGGCGCCTATCGCATCGGGCGTTACCAGCCCAATGAAAGCTATACGCTGGAGCGCAACGACAGCTGGTGGCGCGGCCGCGCCAATCTCCAGCGCGTCATCGTCCGCCACGTGTCCGAAGCCGCGACGCAGCGCCTGCTGCTGGAGCGTGGCGATGTGGATGTGGCGCGCAACCTGACGCCCACCGACATCACGGCCCTGCGCGGCCGGCCGAACCTCACCATCGCCGAATTCCCGCGCGGCACCATCCAGTATTTCAGCGCCAACATGACCTTCCCGCTGCTGTCGAACCCGAAGGTGGTGGAGGCGCTGAAGTACCTGGTGGACTATGACGGCATCGCCAACAACCTGCTGCCGGGCCAGGTGTTTCCGCACCAGAGCTTCATTCCCCGCGCCATCCTGGGCGCCGTGGACACGCGGCCCTACACCTACGACCCCGACCGTGCCCGCCGCCTGCTGGCGGAGGCTGGCCACGGCAGCGGCATCGCGCTGACCATCGACACCGCCAACAGCTTCCCCTCGCTCGACGTGGCGCAGACGCTGCAGGCCAGCATGGCGCGCGGCGGCGTGCGGCTGGAAGTTCTGCCGGCCACCGGCGCGCAGGTGCTGGCCAAGTTCCGTGCGCGGAACCACCAGCTGTTCATTGGCATCTGGGGCCTGGGCTACCCGGACCCGCACTACAATGCCGACAGCTTCGCCCACAATCCGCCGGGCGCCGACAATCCGGGCAAGCTGACCTGGCGCAATGGCTGGGACATTCCCGAGCTGACCCGCCGCACCGAGGCCGCGATGACCGAGCGCGACCAGAACGCCCGCGCCGCCATCTACCGGCAGATCCAGGAGGAGTTCATGAACACCTCCCCCTTCGCCATCTTCGCGCAGCAGCAGGTGCAGGTGGCGCATCGTTCCAACCTGACCGGCTACATGGCGAGCTCGCCGGGGCTGTCGGCCATCTACTGGCTCGCGAACAAGGGCTGAGGTGAGCGTCGCATCGGGCGGGGCCGGCGCGCTGCGGGGCGTGCGCCGGGGCGGCGAGTTCGCCCTCCAGGTGGCGCTGACGCTGCTGGGCCTGCTGGCCGTGACCTTCTTCATCGGGCGCGTGGTTCCCATTGACCCGGTGCTGGCCGTGGTGGGCGACCAGGCGCCGCGTGACGTCTATGAGGCGGTGCGCATCGAGCTTGGGCTGGACCGGCCGCTCTGGGTGCAGTTCTGGCTCTACGTCCAGAAGATGGCGGTGGGGGATTTCGGCAATTCCCTCGTCACCAACCGGCCGGTGCTGGACGATATCGCGCGGGTGTTCCCCGCCACGCTGGAACTGGCCACCATCGCCACCATCATCGGCGTGGCGCTGGGCGTGCCCATGGGCATCGCCGGCGCCGTGTACCAGGATCGCTGGCCGGACCAGCTGGTGCGCGTCATCGGCCTGGTGGGCTATTCGGTGCCGATCTTCTGGCTCGGCATCATGGGGCTGCTGGTGTTCTACGGCATCCTGGGCTGGGTCGCGGGGCCGGGGCGGCTGGGCATCTTCTTCGAGGACATCGTGCCCGCCGTGACGGGCGTTATCCTGATCGACTCCGCCATCGCGGGCGAGTGGGAGGTGTTCTGGAACGCCGTCAGCCATGTGGTGCTGCCGGCGGCGGTGCTGGGGTATTTCTCCATCGCCTACATCGCGCGCATGACGCGCAGCTTCATGCTGGACCAGCTGAGCCAGGAATATGTGGTGACGGCCCGCGCCAAGGGGCTTTCCGAGGCGCGCATCATCTGGGTGCACGCGCTGCGCAACATCTCGGTGCAGCTCATCACCGTGATCGCGCTGTCCTATGCGCGGCTGCTGGAGGGGGCGGTGCTGACCGAAACGGTGTTCGCCTGGCCCGGCCTTGGCCGCTACCTCACCACCGCCCTGCTGGCCGCCGACATGAACGCGGTGCTGGGCGGCACGCTGGTGGTGGGCGCGGTTTTCGTCGGGCTGAACCTGTTGTCGGACGCGCTGTACAAGCTGATGGACCCGAGGGCGAAATGAACAATCCGCGCGCCTCCGGCGCGACGACCACCTGGCGCGCGCAGCTCCTCACCGACACACCCGCATCCCGCAACCAGGCGCGGCTGGGGCAATTCTACCGCGGCTGGCTGCAGTTCAAGCGTAACAGGCTTGCGGTGCTGGGCCTGCTGATCGTGCTGCTGCTGATTGTGGTGGCGGCCTTCGCCCCCTGGATCGCGACGCATGACCCCTACGCGCAGGACCTCGCGCGCCGCCTGCTGCCGCCGGGCACGCCGGGCAACTGGTTCGGCACCGACGAGTTCGGGCGCGACACCTTCTCGCGCCTCGTCTACGGCGCGCGCATCACGCTGATGATCGTGGTACTGGTCGCGGCCATCGCGGCGCCCATCGGGCTGCTGGTGGGCACGGCCGCGGGTTATGCGGGCGGCTGGCTGGACACGGTGCTGATGCGCGTCACCGACGTGTTCCTGGCCTTCCCCAGCCTGATCCTGGCGCTGGCTTTCGTGGCCGCACTCGGCCCGGGCATCGAGAACGCCATCATCGCCATCGCGCTGACCGCCTGGCCACCCTATGCGCGCATCGCCCGCGCCGAGACCATCACCATCCGCAACAGCGACTACATCGCCGTGGCGCGGATGCAGGGGGCGCGGACGGCGCGCATCCTCTGGGCCTACATCATGCCGCTGTGTGTCGCGTCGCTGGTGGTGCGGGTCACGCTGGACATGGCGGGCATCATCCTGACGGCGGCGGGGCTGGGCTTCCTGGGGCTTGGCGCGCAGCCGCCCATGGCGGAATGGGGCGCCATGATCTCGGCAGGGCGGCGCTATGTGCTGGACCAGTGGTGGGTGGCGACCATCCCGGGCATCGCCATCATCACCGTCAGCCTCGCCTTCAACCTGCTGGGCGACGGGCTGCGCGACGTGCTGGACCCGCGCAAATCATGAGCACGCCGCTGCTGGAGGTCGAGGACCTCCGCGTCACCTTCCCCACCCCCACCGGGCCGTTCCACGCGGTGCGCGGGGTTTCCTTCACCCTGGGGCGGGAGCGGTTGGGCATCGTGGGCGAAAGCGGCTCGGGCAAGTCGCTCACCGGGCGGTCGCTGCTGCGGCTGCTGCCGGCGCATGCGAAGCTGGAAGCCAGGCGCCTGCGCTTCGATGGCAAGGATCTGTTGACCGCCTCCCCGCGCGAGATGCGCGCGCTGCGGGGAAAGCGCATCTCCCTGGTGCTGCAGGACCCGAAATATTCGCTCAACCCCGTGATGCGCGTGGGCGAGCAGATCGCGGAAGCCGTGCGCGACCGCGGCGACCCCAAGCGCCGCGCACTGGAAATGCTGGAGGCCGTGCGCATCCGCGACCCGGAGCGGGTGTATGGCCTGTATCCGCACGAGGTTTCGGGCGGCATGGGCCAGCGCATCATGATCGCGATGATGCTGGCACCGGAACCTGACCTGTTGATCGCGGACGAACCGACCTCCGCCCTCGATGTCACGGTGCAGATGCAGGTGCTGGCCATCCTGGATGACCTGGTGGCCAAGCGCGGCATGGGGCTGATCTTCATCAGCCACGATCTCGACCTCGTTTCCTCCTTCTGCGACCGCGTTCTGGTCATGTACGGCGGTCGCGTGATGGAGGAACGCCACGCACGGGACCTGCGTGCCGCGACGCACCCCTACACCCGGGGTCTGCTCAACAGCCTGCCGCGCATCGACGATGACCGCGCCGAACTGCCCACCCTGCAACGCGACCCCGAATGGCTGAAGGAGTGACCGCATGATCCATGTGCGGGACCTCACCGTCACCTTCGGCCAGGGTACCCGGTCCGTGCGCGCGGCACGCGACGTCAGCTTCACCGTGGCCAAGGGCGAGAGCTTCGGCCTGGTGGGCGAAAGCGGCTCGGGCAAGTCCACCGTGCTGCGTGTGCTGGCCGGGCTGAACCCGTACTGGACCGGCGAGGCGACGGTGGGCGGCGTGGCGGTGGCGGGCCGTGATGCGCGGCTGCCGCGCATGGTGCAGATGGTGTTCCAGGACCCCTACGCGTCGCTGCACCCGCGCCACACCGTGGACCGCGCATTGTCGGAACCGCTGGAAATCCAGGGCATCGGCGATGTGGGGCCGCGGGTGGAGCGGGCGCTGACGGATGTGGGCCTCGGTCCCGCCTTTCGCTTCCGCTACCCCAACCAGCTCTCCGGCGGGCAGCGCCAGCGCGTCGCCATCGCGCGCGCGCTGATGCTGGAACCCAAGGTGCTGCTGCTGGATGAGCCGACCTCGGCGCTGGATGTCAGCGTGCAGGCGGAAATCCTGAACCTGCTGCGCCGCCTGCGCCAGGCGCATGGGCTGACGCTGCTGCTGGTCAGCCACAACCTCGCCGTCATCGCGCATATGTGCGACCGGCTGGCGGTGATGAATCGCGGCCAGGTGGTGGAGGAAATGGACGTGGCCACGCTGCGCCGCCAGGAACCGCGCGAGGCCTATACGCGCCAGCTTCTCCTCGCCAGCCGCGGCTACGACCGCGAGGTAGCGGCGGGCATCGTCACCTACGACTGAGGGCCGGCCTTCGCGCGCCCATTTTCTCTGCGGCGATCTGGCCCGACGCCCCGGAATTGGAGGTCGCCGTGGCGACACCGTTCGCCGACCGGAAGCCCGAACCTCTGGCCTGCGCAGAAAGGTGACGGTCTCCGGCACCCCATCGCCAAGGCGTCGACCTTGCTGAGCCAGCGCCCGCCCGTCTTGCAGCGGCGCAGGGAGCACGGCTCGCATGGAAACTGGCGGAGGAGGTGCGACTCGGTACAGGCGGTCTCCAGGCCGGAGCCTTGGAGAGCAGGCTACTAGGCACCGGCGGAAGGACCGGGTCGCGGCCGGTCCACGCTCGCAACTCCGGGGTCTGAGAGCGTTCAGCGCCGCCGCGGTCGATCCTCCCACACGGCTGAGACGCCCGCCGTCGAGAGCAACATGAGGCCGAGCCGCTCCGCGAAGCCCTGCGCGAAGCCGATGCCGTCGGCCGATGCGAAGGGGGCGTCGGACGCCCAGAGAGGGATCGACTGCTCGGGGTCGGCGTGCGTCAGTTCGACCCAGTAGAGCCGGATCTCCTCGCCTTTCCGCTCCCTCGTCTCGATGACGGTCCTGTGCTGGCGCGTGCGTGGGTTCTCCTTCTGGGTGACGTAGGAGCGGAGCGCGATGCCCTCGAAGGCCGTGAGCGGCATGCTCCAGGCTCTTCCATCCGCTTCGAGGGCAACGCCGGTCTCGGACAGGCTCAGGCGCAGCCGGGCTGGCGCGACGCGCGCCTTGGCCAAGTGCCAGAGCGCGCCGCCCCCCGCCGTCCCGACCGGCAGCAGCGTCAGGACTAGGATTGCCAGCGCGTCGTCACCCTCCGCAACGAGGGCTGAGACCGCGCCCAGCGCGGCGAAGCCGGCGGCGATCATCCCGAGCAGCCGCGCATTGCGCCGATGGGCGCGACCGGGGGCAGCCGAGAGCCGCGCCGGCACCTGGCCGGGCGAGATCTGCCCGCCGGCTGCCTTGATCCAACCCGCGCGTTCCGCCTGCCGCTTGACGATGCGCGTGGGCAGATCATCCACGGCATGGCGCAGGGCGGGCTGATGGCGTTCGGACACTGTTCCGATCTCCGGTTCTCGATGCTCCTGGTCGCATGCTCGCAGATCTCTTCACCGGGCACGATCCGCAGGAGCGCGATGCATCAGAGGAAAAGTCGACTTCACCGTATCCGTCGTCCTGACCCCACGGCGGGTCGTGTCCCGGGTGGTGGTGTAGGAGGACCGAAGCC
>NZ_JAUYTS010000075.1 GCF_030695085.1 Falsiroseomonas sp.
CACCATCAGCACCACGCCGAATTCGCCCAGCGTATGCGCGAAGGTCAGCACCGTCGCGGTGGCGATGCCGGGCCAGGCCAGCGGCAACTCGATCCGCAGGAACACAAGCCATGGCGGCATGCCGGAGGTGGCGCCAGCCTCCCGCATCCGGTCGGGGATGGCGGCGAAGGCGTTCTGGATCGGCTGCACCGCGAAGGGCAGGTTCACCAGCACCGAGGCGAACAGCAATCCCTCGAACGAGAAAGCCAGGCCATGACCGAACACCGCCTGCCAGGCCTTGCCCAGCGGTGAGAGGTTGCCGAAGGAGACCAGCAGATAGAAGCCCACCACGGTCGGCGGCAGCACCAGCGGCAGCGCCACGGCCGCCTCGACGAAGCCGCGGCCGGGAAAGCGCCGATAGGCGAGCACCCGCCCGAGCCAGATGGCGAAAGGCACCAGCAGCACCAGCGTCCAGAGTGCGAGGACGACCGAGAGGCGGAAGGCGGTCCAGTCCACGCCGCGCGCTCACTCGCCCGGAAGGGCGAAGCCGTAGCGGCGCATGATCTCGCGCGCAGCGGGCTGCTTCATGTGGTCGTAGAAGGCGGTGGCGACCGGCCCGGCGCGGCGCAGCAGGACCATGCGCTGCCGAAGCGGTTCGTGCAGCGTCTCGGGCAGCAGGGTATAGGCGCCGCGCCCCTGCAAGGCCGGGGCGAGCACCAGGGAATAGGCCACGATGCCGCCCTGGCTGCCGCCGGCCAGGGCGAATTGCGCGGCCTGGGCGACGTTCTCGCCCAGCACCAGGCGCGGGCCGATACCCTGCCACAGCCCGGATGCGCGCAGGGCTTGCTGCGCGGCCCGGCCATAGGGCGCGTGCTCGGGGTTGGCGATGGCGAAGCGCGTGATCCGCCCAGCCTCCAGCGCCGCGCGGACCGCCTCCAGGCCGCCGGTCGTGGCGATCGGCGAGCCTGGCGGCGTGAACAGCACGATGCGGCCAATGGCGTAGAGCGTGCCCCGGTCGCGGGTAAGCCCAGCCTCTGCCAGGCGGAACACGAAGGCCTCGTCGGCCGAGAGGAACATCTCCG
>NZ_JAUYTS010000076.1 GCF_030695085.1 Falsiroseomonas sp.
CGAGGCGACCATCCGCGAGAAACTGCCGCCGGGCTTCCAGCGCGCCGAATATCTGCAGGAAAAGGGCATGGTCGACCGCGTCGTCGCTCGCGCCGATCTGCCGGTGGTGCTGGGCCAGATCCTGTCGATGCTGATGGGCGGGAAGCGCCGGGCGGCGTAGGTCTGCCGCCATGGATCCGATCTCCGAACGCCTGCGCGCCCGCCACCCCCAGCGGATCGACCTGTCGCTGGAGCGGATGCGGGTGTTGTGCGCGGCCCTGGGCGATCCGCAGCACCGGCTGCCGCCGGTGATCCATGTCGCCGGCACCAACGGCAAGGGGTCGACGGTCGCCTTCATCCGCGCCATCGCCGAGGCTGCGGGCCTGACGGTGCATTGCTACACCTCCCCCCATCTGGTCCGCTTCAACGAGCGCATCCGGCTGGGCGGGCGGCTGATCGAGGACGCGGCGCTGCACGCCGTGCTTGATCGCGTCGAGACGGCTCTGGAGCAGAGCGGCGCCGAGGCGACGGTGTTCGAGAGCACCACCGCCGCGGCCTTCGTGGCCATGAGCGAGACGCCGGCGGACCTGGCCATCGTCGAGGTCGGGCTCGGCGGGCTGCTGGACGCCACCAATGTGATCGACCGGCCCCTGCTCAGCGTTATCGCCCCGGTCGACCTCGACCACGCCGAATTCCTCGGCGACAGCCTGCGCGGCGTGGCGGTGGAGAAGGCGGGGATCCTCAAGGCGGGCGCGCGGGGCCTGATCGCGCGCCAGCCGGACGAGGCCATGGCGGCCATAGAGGTCGCGGCCCGGGCCGTGCAGGCGCCGCTGACGGTGATGGGGGTCGATTTCGACGCCTGGGCCGACCGCGGCGGTCTGTCGTGGCAGGACCAGGAGCGGTTCCTCGACCTGCCGGCCCCGGCCCTGTCCGGACCGCACCAGTTCGACAACGCCGGGCTGGCGGTCGCCGTCGCGCTGGAGCTGGACCTGCCCGAGGCGGCGATCGCCGACGGCCTGCGGTCGGTGCGCTGGCCGGCGCGGATGCAGCGGCTGACGGCGGGCCCCTATGGCGATGCGGCCCGGGCGGCGGACGCGGAACTGTGGCTGGACGGGGGGCATAATCCGCATGCGGCGGCGGCCCTGGCGGCGACGCTCGGCGAGCGGCAGGCGAAGGCGCCGCGTCCTCTGGCCCTGATCGTGGGCATTCTGGCCAACAAGGACGCCGGCGGCTTCTTCGAGGCCTTGAGCCGGTCAGGCGCTGCGGTGTTCACCGTGCCGTTCGACGGGGCGGCGGCCGAGCCGGAAGCCCTGGCGGCGATGGCCCGGGGTCACGGCCTCGGCGCGACGGCCTGCGGCTCGGTCGAAGAGGCGTTGTCCCGCGCCCTGCGGCTGGGCGCCGGACGGGTCACGATCTGCGGGTCGCTGTATCTGGCCGGCGAGGTGCTGGGCGCTGCGCGCGAAACCTGGCCGGATTGACGCGCGTCAGCCCGAGGGTTCGGGCGTCCACCGCTGGTGATCCCGCATGAATTCGCGGGTCGCCTGATCCTGAACGCCCTGGCGCGGTACATCCCGGCACACGCGCGTGCGGCGGTTGGAGCCCGTCGCGGTCTCGAACCGGCAGACCCGCATCGTCTCGCCGCTGGCCTCGACCGGCTGGCTACGGGCAGGGGCAGTGGCGGGCGCGGGGGGCGGGCTCGGGCTGATGACGGCCACGGCCTGGTCCGAAACATTCACGGCGGCGCCCGAAACAAGGGCGGCGGCGAACAGGGCGGTCAGCATGGGGCGATGTTCCTCAGGCAAGGAGGGATGGACGGGGCCCAGCCTCGCATCGAAACGCCGCCGCCGCAAATTTGAGGCGAACGCTGCCCTTCGGAGAGGACTCAGGCGGCCTGACGGCCGATGCCGGCTTCGGCCAGCACTTCTTCCAGCAAGGGCAGCAGACGCTCGGCCTGACCTTTGGCCATGTCCTCCACCCGGATCAGGCAGAGGCCATCGGGCAAAAGCAAAGCGGCGGCGCAATGCGCCGCCGATGTGTCGAATGCCAGAATGGTGTCAGGCGGCAACCGGGCGCACCTCGGTCACTTCCGGAATATAGTGGCGCAGCAGGTTCTCTATCCCCATTTTCAGGGT
>NZ_JAUYTS010000082.1 GCF_030695085.1 Falsiroseomonas sp.
TGGTGGGGCTGGTGCGGCTTGGCCCGCGCCATGCCCCGGCGCCGCCCTTCCGGCCCGCCGCGGCGCTCGGGCTGTTCCGCAACCGGGGCACGCGGCTCGCGACGCTCGGCTATCTCGGGCACATGTGGGAGCTGTATGCGATGTGGGCCTGGATCGGCCTGTATTTCGCCGCCAGCTTCGCCGCCTGGCGCGGCACCGGTGGGCCGGTGGCCAGCGAGGCGGCGCTGGCCACCTTCGCCGTCATCGCCGTGGGCGCGGTGGGCTCCGTCGCGGCCGGGCTGGCCGCGGACCGTATCGGGCGGGTGCGGGTGACGGTGGCCGCCATGGCCGTCTCCGGCGCCTGCTGCCTGCTGGCCGGGCCGGTCTTCGGGCTGCATCCGGCGCTGGTGATGCTGCTCGGCCTGGTCTGGGGTGTCGCCGTGGTGGCGGATTCGGCGCAGTTCTCTGCCAGCGTGGCGGAACTGGCGGAGCCGGGGCTGACCGGTACCATGCTGACGGTGCAGACCAGCCTGGGCTTCGCACTGACCCTGGTGACGATCCACCTGATGCCGCCCATGGTGCACGCCCTGGGCTGGGGCGGCGCCTTCGCCGTGCTGGCGCTGGGGCCGGCCTTGGGGTGCCTGGCCATGCTGCGCCTCGGCCGCAGCGCCGATGCGGCGCGGCTGGCGGGCGGAAGGGGATAGGGGAGAACCGCGACCATGACGCTGCTGATCCGCGACACCACCATCGTCACCGGCGACGAGGCCGGCACCATCCACTACGCCGCGGCGCTTGCCATCGAGGGCAATCGCATCGCCGCCATCGGCCCGGATGCGGAGCTCGCCGCGCGCTTCCCCGAAGCCGAGACGGTGGATGGCAGCGGCCGCGTCGTGTTTCCCGGCTTCGCCAATATCCACACCCATCTCGGCATGACGCTGGCGCGCGGCGTGTTCGAGGATCTCTCGCCGCCGCATAATCCGCCCTTCTGCGGCGGCCTGTCGCCGATTCCGCTGCCCAGGCTGGCGCCGGCCGAACAGGCAGTGATGTGCCAGTTGGGCGCGCTGGAGGCGATCCGCTCCGGCACCACGGCGTTGCTGGAGGATGCCTCGGGCATCGAGGATTACGCACAGCAGATGGTGGAGACCGGCCTGCGCATGGTGCTGGCGGAACGCTGCTGGGACCGGGCCGGCGCCGGCATCGGCGACCCCGCCGCCTTCCGCCGCGACGCGGCGTTGGGCCAGGCCGGGCTGGCGCGGATGGAGGCGCTGCACCGCCGCTGGCATGGCGCGGGCCGGGGCCGCATCCAGGTCGGCATCGCCGCCTGGGCGCCGGATATGTGCTCGCCCGAACTGCTGAAGGCGGTGGACGCCCTGAACCGAAAACTGGATGCGGTCTGCACCATCCACCTCAACCAGATCTGGGGCGAGGTCGCGGCGGTGCAGGCGCATCGCGGCATGCTGCCGAGCGAATACCTCGACAGCATCGGCTTCCTGAACGAGCGGCTGGTCGCCGCGCATTGCCGCTGCATGGCGCCTCTGGAGGAGAAGATCCTCGGCAGGCACAAGGTGCACGTCGCCTTCAACGCCGCCATCGCCGCGCGGCGCGGCCTCAGCCCGCGGGTGTGCGAGCTGGAACAGGCCGGCTGCAACATCGGCATGGGCACCGACAACATGGCGGAGGACATGGTGGAGGTGATGCGCACCGGCCTGTTCATGGAACGCATCCGCCGCCAGGACGGTCGCAGCCCGACGCCGGAGGAAGCGCTGCGCTGGGCAACCCGCAACGGCTACCGCGCCATGGGCGTGACGGATGGCGGCTGGCTGGCGGAGGGCAATCTGGCGGACCTGGTGATGCTACGGACCGGCCGCGCGCATCTGGCGCCCTTCCTGCGCGCGGTTGCCGTCTTCGTGCATCAGGGCCAGGCGGCGGATATCGACGATGTCATGGTCGATGGCGCCTGGGTGATGCGCGACCGCGTGGTGCTGACGATGGATGAGGCGCGCGTGGTGCGGGAGGCGGAGGAGATCGCCGGGCGGGCCTGGGCGCGGCTATTCGCCGAGAATCCCGGGATCGCGGTGCCGCCGGGGTTCCGGCCGCTTTAGTTCGAGGCGGGAACCGGGAAGCCGCCGTCCCCCCGCCGCGGCGCGGGCGCCGTCGTGCGGAGGACCGGCGCGCCCTGCGCCAGCTCCTCCGGCGTCGCGGCGATGCCGCGGGCGCGCAGCCATGCCGACAGGCGCGGATCGGCGGTGAACACGCAGAGCGGCACGGCCAGGATCAGCCCCGCCGTGACGGGCAGCGCCAGCGCCAGGGCGGACCAGGACAGGCTGGCGAAGGCCGCGGTCAGCAGCAGGCCGATGACGGTATGCGGCCACAGCATCCGCGTCGCATCGCCCCAGGTCACGCCGCGATCGGCGCGGTTCTGCGGCAGCCAGCCGGGGCGGGCGCCGAAGGGCAGCAGCGCCAGGAACATCGCCTTGTTGAGGTTCGACAGCGGCTCGAAAAGCTGCATGAAGACCAGCTCCGCCAGCGCGCCGCGGGCGAAGGCGGCGCGGCCGCCATAGGTCTCGGCCAGGCGGGGTTGCAGCAGCACCTGGGCATAGCCCGCCAGCTTCGGCGCGAAGTAGCACAGCCCATGCGCCAGGATGGCCAGCGCCAGCAGCCCCATCGGCGTGCCCGCGCCGCCGCCGGTCAGCCCATTCGCCGCGGCGAGGATCAGCGCCAGCACGTAGAGTGGCGCGCCGAGGAACAGCAGGATCGCCTGCGCCAGTTGCAGCCGCCCGAGCCAGGTCATGCCGGGCACCCGGAACAGATGCACATACTGCATGTTGCCGGCGCCCCAGCGTTCGTCGCGGCGCAGGAATTCCGGCAGGGCTGGCGGATTGGCCTCCAGGCTGCCCTCCTCGGCCGGCAGGCAGCGCACCGCCCAGCCGGCGGATTGCAGCCGCACGGATTCCACCATGTCGTGGCTCAGGATGCGGCTGCCATCGGGCAGCGGCTCCAGCTTCGCGTGGTCGCGGAAGGGGGCGACGCGCAGGATCGCGTTGTGGCCCCAATAGGGGCCGGCATCCATCTGCCACCAGGCCTGGCCGGTGGCCCAGGCGCGCATGCCGGCGCGCATGCCGAACTGGAACAGGCGCGGGAAGGCGGCCGTCGCCGGGCGGCCAACGATCAGCTGCTGCACGATGCCGAGGCGCGGGTCGGCCTCCATCACCGCCACCAGGCGCAGCACGGCGGCCGGCGTCATCACGCTGTCGGCGTCCAACGTCAGGAAGAACGTCTCCTCCGTCAGGTGGTGGTCCAGCGCGTCCATCACGTTGCCGGCCTTGTAGCCGGTGTTTTCCGCGCGGCGGCGGTAGCGGGCGGTGGGGTGGGCCGCAAGGAAGGGGCGGATCGCCGCTTCCTCCGCCGCCACGGCCTCCGGGTCCTGGGTGTCGGAAAGCAGCCAGAGGCGAAAGCGGTCGGCAGCGCCGTGCTGGTCCAGCCCCTGCAACAGCGTGGTCAGCGGCGGCAGCACTGCCTCCATCGGCTCATTCCGCAGGCAGACCAGCAGGGCGGTGATGGAGTTTGGCGGGCCCGGTTTGGCGCGGGCCAGGGCGGGCAGCACGGCGGCGGCGGGGTCCGGCGCGCGCAGCAGGATCACCAGGCCCACCAGCGCATTGGCCGCGGACAGCGCCGCCCAGGGCGTGGTCAGCCCGATGCAGGCCAGGATCGCCCATTCCAGCGCGCTGATGCCGCCGGGCAGCAGCGCCCGCAGCAGCAGCACCAGAAGCAAGCTTGCGATCGCCGCGACCAGCAGGGCGAAGAGGGCGCGGCGGAGCAGGGGCGATTCGGCGGGCATTGCTGACACGGTGCCGTCCGATGATGGCACCCTTACGGCGAAAGCGGCACGCCCGCCTGCGCCAGGCGCAGCGCCGCCAGCGAAAGCCCGGCCCAGGCCGCCGTCACAACACCCACGGGCCAGGCGGAGGCGCGGGTCAGCAGCCAGAAGCCGGGCACCACCTGCATGGCGTGGATGGCCAGGAAATGCGCCACCCGCAGATCGCCGCCATCGCGTGACCAGTAGAAGGGCGGCAAGCCCGGCGTGAAGCTGCCGCCGATGACGGGACCACCGATGATCGGGCCACCGGCGCCGCCGATGGCGAAGCCGGTGACGCCGCCGAGCACGCCCGCCACCACCAGGCCCAGCCCCAACGCCAGCCGCCAGCCACGGGGCTGCGCCGCATCGCCACGGACCAACACCAGCAGTCCGAGCAGCGCCGCCAGCGCCACCAGCACCGTGGCCCCCAACCCCATCAGGGAGAACATGATCTGCCCGAAGGGGTCGGCCGCGAAATGGCTCGGCAGGCCCGCCGCCGCGCGGAAGGTGATCCAGCCCTGTTCGAAACCCGCCGCCGCCAGCGTGCCCCACAGCACCAGCCCGGCCAGCCCCCCGCGCCGCGCCGCTGGCGCCAGCACGCCCCAGGCCCAGGCGAGGGTCCAGAACCAGGGGATGAAGGAGGCGGCGAATTTCGCCGGCTTGATCCAGACCGAGCCGCCGTAGATCTGGCGCGGGTCCACCGCCATGGCGGCCAGGCTGCCCAGCAGGCAGCCCAGCGCCACCCAGCCGGCCCAGGCCAGCAGGTTCTGCCGACGGTGCAGTTCCGTGATGAGGGCCCTCATCGCCGCAACGCCCCGGTGGTGAACCGCAGCCCGAGGAACAGCAGAAGCCCCGCCGGCCCGGCCAGCAATGTGGGCGGCAGGCACAGGCGCAGCGCCCAGGGGTTCACCCCCTCCGCCGTGCCGCGCCGGCAGATCCAGGCGCCAAGGAACAGGTCGAAGGCCAGGTAGTGCACCCAGCCGGCCAGCAGCAGGCCCGGGTTGCGGAACAGCGCGGCGACCTCCGCGAGCGACCCGAAGCCACCTTCCGCCTGGCCCCAATGCGTGGCCAGCAGCACGGTGTAGAGCGCGGCCAGCAGGGCCGGGATGGCCAGGCCGGCCAGCAGCCAGTTCGCCCAGCGCCGCCCGGGCGCGACCAGCAAGGCGAGCCAGCCCGCCATGGCGATGGCGCCGGCGGCGGAGAAGACGGTTTCGAGGGGCATGGCGGCGGCCTTAAACTTGACGGTGGTCAGTTTTTCGCAAGGCGATCTGACCATTGTCAAGTTCATTCGCGAGGGGCAGACTCCCGCCATGTCCGTCACCCCGAAAACCCGCGGCCGCCACCACCATGGCGATCTGCGCCGCGCCCTGCTGGATGCGGTGGCGGAGATCGTCGAGGAAAGCGGGCCGGAGGCGGTTTCCCTGCGCGAATGCGCCCGCCGCGCCGGCGTCTCCCATTCCGCCGCGACGCCGCATTTCGGCGACAAGCGGGGGCTGATGACCGCCTTCGCGACGGAAAAGGCGCAGCGCCTGCGCGGTGCCATGGAAGCCGCGCTGGCCGCGCTGCCGGAGGATGCCAGCCCGGCCGAGCGGCTGGCCGCGACCGGTCGTGGCTACATGGCCTTCGCCCGCGAGAATCCGGCGCATTTCCGCCTGATGTTCCGCACCGACCTGATCGACCCCGAGGACCCGGCCTGGAACGACGCCTCGCGCCAGTCCCGGGCGCCGCTGGACGCGGCCATGCGGGCGGTTGCGCCCGGCGCGGATGACCGCGCGCTGCGCGCCCGGCTGACGCTCGCCTGGGCCGGGGTGCACGGCTTCTGCACATTGCGGGCGGAGGCGCCGCGCAGCGAGCTGTGGCACCCGGAGCCGCGCGGGGCGGAGGTGGCGGAAGACCTGCTCGCGCTGCTGGTCGGCGCCTGCCGGCCCTGAGGGCGGGAAACCTTCGCCGCCTGTGACGTTGGCGATGGAACCGGTCCGGAGCCGCCAACATGCCCCAATCCAGCCCTCTTCTGCTGCCCCGCCTGATGGCGGCGCTCATTTTGCTGCTCGGCCTGGGCCTGGCGGGGGGCGGCGCCTGGCTGGTGCTGCTTGGTGGGTCCTGGTTCTACCTGCTGGCGGGCCTCGCCCTGCTGGCCTGCGGCGTGCTGCTGTGGCGTGGGCAGGACGCCGCGCTGGTGATCTTCGCCCTGCTGCTGGTGGGCACGCTGGGCTGGGCGATCTGGGAAGTCGGCATGGATTGGTGGGCGCTGGCGCCGCGCGGCGGCCTGCTGGCGGTGCTGGGGCTGCTGCTGCTGATGCCCTGGATCACCCGTCCTCTCGGGACCACCCCGCTGCGGGGCGCCGGCGCGGCGCTTAGCCTCGCGCTGCTGGCGGCGCTGGTCACCGCGCCGCTGGCGATGCTGCGCGACCCGCATGACATCACGGGCGCGCTGCCGGGGCCGCGCATCGCCATCGCATCGGATGCCGTGTCGGATGCCGTGCCGGATGGCGAATGGCATGCCTATGGCCGCACCGGATTCGGCCAGCGCTTCTCGCCGCTGGACCAGATCACGCCGGCCAATGTGGCGCGGCTGGAAGTGGCCTGGCAGTACCGCACCGGCGATGTGCGCGGCCAGCCCGGGGAGCCGGAGGAGACCACCTTCCAGGTCACGCCACTGAAGATCGGCAACCGCCTGTATCTCTGCACGCCGCACCAGGCGGTGATTGCGCTGGATGCCACGACCGGCGCCGAGATCTGGCGCTACCGGCCCGACATCCTGGGTGGATTGGCCTTGCAGCACCTGACCTGCCGTGGCCTCGGCTGGCTGCCGGCGGTGGACGCCGCGGCGGCACCGCCGACGCCGCTGAACCAGGACCGCGTGGCGCGGGCGCGCGCCGCCGTGCCCGGCCTGCCCATCGCCACCGAGGGCGCGACGACGGTGGAATGCGGCGCGCGGCTGTTCATGCCGACCGCCGATGGCCGCGTCATCGCGCTGGATACCGAAACCGGCGCGGTGTGCAGCAATTTCGGTGACGGCACCGGGCAGATCAACCTGTGGGCCAACATGCCCAACGTCCGGCCGGGCGGCTATTATTCGACCTCGCCCCCCGTGGTCGCCAATGGCGTGTTGGTGATCGGCGGCACCGTGCTCGACAACGTCTCCACCACCGAGCAGTCCGGCGTGATCCGCGGCTACGACGCGCGCAGCGGCGCGCTGCTGTGGAACTGGGATTCCGGCGCGCCGGAGACCACGGCGCCGATCGCGCCGGAGGCCTTCTACACCGCCAATTCGCCCAATGCCTGGTCGATCCTCAGCGTCGATGCGGCGCTCGGCCTGGTCTATGTGCCGCTCGGCAACGAGCCGCCGGACCAGTTCGGCGGCAATCGCAGTGAGAATGTGGAGCGCTTTTCCTCCGCCGTGGTGGCGCTGGACCTGGCCGATGGCGGCCTGCGCTGGGTGTTCCAGACCGTGCACCACGATCTGTGGGATTACGACGTGCCGTCGCAGCCCACGCTCATCGACCTCACAATCAATGGCCAGACCGTGCCGGCCCTGGTGCAGCCCAGCAAGCAGGGCGACCTGTATGTGTTGGACCGCCGCACCGGGGAGGCGATCCTGCCGATCCGCGAAGTGCCCGTGCCGCAGGGCGCGGTGGAGGGTGACTTCACGGCGCCGACGCAACCCGTCTCCGCCCTCAGCTTCAACCCGCCGACGCTGGAGGGACGGTCGATGTGGGGGGCCACGTTGCTCGACCAGCTTGCCTGCCGCATCCAGCTGCGGCGGCTGCGCTACGAAGGCCGCTACACGCCGCCCTCGCTCGAAGGCTCCATCATCCATCCCGGCAATTTCGGCGTCTTCAACTGGGGCGGCATCGCGGTGGATCCGGAGCGGCAGATCGCCTTCACCACCCCCGCCTCCCTCGCCTTCGTCTCCCGCCTGATTCCCCGCGCGGACAGCACCTCGCTCTACGTGCAGGGTGACAGCCCGCCGGAGGGCGCCCTGCCGCCGCTGAACGAGAATTTCGGCGCGCCCTATGCGGTGGAGATGTACCCCTTCCTGTCGCCGATCGGCCTGCCCTGCCAGCAGCCGCCCTGGGGTTCCGTCGCCGGCGCCGATCTCACCACCGGCCAAATCGTCTGGCGCCACCGCAACGGCACCGTCCGCGACCTGTCGCCCATCCCGCTGCCCTTCCGCATGGGCGTGCCGAGCCTCGGCGGGCCGCTGCTGACCCGCGGCGGGGTCGCCTTCCTGTCCGGCACCGTGGATGACTACGTGCGCGGCTATGACGTGACCACCGGCGCGCAGCTCTGGGAATCCCGCCTGCCGGCCGGCGGCCAGGCGACGCCGATGACCTATACCGGCGCGGATGGCCGGCAGTATCTGCTGGTGGTGGCCGGCGGTCATGGCTCGCTCGGCACCCGGGCCGGCGACCATGTCATCGCCTATGCGCTGCCGGGGGGATGAGGATCGAAACAGCCTGAAGCCGGCCTGCCCTTGCACGTGGCCCCGCGCCTCCGCATTCTCCGGCCTTCTCGTACAGGGATCACATGGGCATGCGCGGTCTTCGGGCCTGGCCGTTGGCTGGGGTGTTGCTTCTTGCGCTCGGCCCGGCGCGCCCGGCCGAGGCGCAGCAGGCCGCGACGACCCGCCAGGTGACGGTGCAGAACGAGACCGACCTGAAGCTGGACCAGCTGTACCTTTCGCCGCCCGCCGCGGCGGATCGCGGCGCGAACCGGCTGGGCGACGCGGCGCTGGCGCCTGGCGGCAATTTCCGCATCAGGCTCAGCCGAGACGCCGGCTGCACCTTCGACGTGGTGGCGGTCTGGCAGGATGGGCAGGAAGAAAGCCGCAGCGCGGTGAATATCTGCCGCACCCCGCGCCTGGTCTTCGGCGACCCGGCGACGCCGCGGCGCGACGCGGCCATCACCAATCGCGCGGAGGTGGCGCTGCGCGAGCTCTACGCCAGCCCCAACGGCCTGGAGGGCTGGGGCGTCAATCGCCTCGGCGACCAGCCGATCGCGGCCGGCGGCAGCTTCACGCTCCGCCTCCGCACCCGTGAGTGCGTCTTCGACCTGCGCGCCGTCTATGCCGATGCGCGGGAGGAGGTGCGCAGCCGCCATGACCTCTGTGCCGAACGCGCCGTCGCCTTCGACCGCAGCACCCTGCCGCCCCCGGTGGTCCATACGCTGGTGCTGGTGAACCAGCATCTGGAGACGGTGCAGGAGGTCTATGTCTCGGCCAGCATGGATGCCGATTGGGGGCCGGACCGCCTCGCCGACCCGCTGCCGGTGGGGGAGGAGGCGATGGTGACGCTGGAGGCTGCCTGCCAGGCCGATATCCGCATCGTCTTCCCCAATGGCGGCGCGGAGGAACGGCGGGAGCTGGACCTCTGCACCACGCCGCGCATCCTGCTCGCGCCGGGCTGGGTGCTGGGGGCAGAACCGGTGGTCGCCGCGACCGGCGGGATGGACCCGGCGCCGGCCGATCCGGATGCCACCGAGGCGCCGCTGCTGAAGCTCCGCAACGCCGGCACGCTGCCGATCATCGAGATCTACGCCGCCCCGGCGGGCGAGCCGCGCGGCGTCGACCGGCTCGGCGCCGATGTGCTGGGGGTGGGGGAAAGCCTGGAGTTGGAAGCCCCCGATGGCGATGCCTGCATCGCCGACCTGGTGGTGCTGTTCCGCGATGGGCGGGAGGTGACGCGCCCCGGGGTGAATCTGTGCCAGGGCGAGGAGATCGAGATCCGATGAGCCGCTTCCGCACCTGGCTCCGGCCACTGGCCGCCGCACTGCTGCTGGCCTCGGCGGCCCAGGCCGAGACGCAACCCACCCCGGCGGCCGTGCCCGAGGCGCTGCGCGGCGCCTGGTTCACCGGCGCCTGCGCCGATCCGGAGGCGATGCTGCTGCTGACCGCCCGCGCCGCCGCGCGGCTGGAGGCGCAGGAACCCGCCCGCTTGTACCGCTTCCGCCAGATCCGCGTGCAGGAGGGCTGGACCATCGGCACCGCCGGCGGCGCCGAGGCACCGCGGCTGATGCTGCGTCCCACCGCGCAGGGGCTGGAGACCGCGGAGCCGGAGGCCAAGCTGCGGGAGGATCGCCTGCCGGGAGACAGCGTCGTCGCCCCCTGGCATCGCTGCCCGGCGCCGCCCGTGGCGCTCGCCGCGGTGCATGGCGAGGGCGCCGCCTTCCTGGCGGCGCTGGAACATCTGGAGGAAGGCTGCGGCAGCGGCACGCCGGGCGCCTGCGCCGCCGCCATCGTCGCGCAGGCCGATGTCAGCGGCGATGGCCGGCTCTCCGTGGCCGAACTCGCCCGGCTGCTGCGCGGGGCCGCCTGGGTCGTCGCGGTGCAGGAAGGTGCGACGCAGGATGGCGTCGCGGCCGCGGTGGGGGCGGGCGGGCTGGCCGGCATCCTCGCCGCCCGGCTGCTGATGGAAAGCCTGGATTACGATGGCGATGGCCGGATCTCGGCGGCGGAGCTGGCACAGGACCGTGTCGGCTTCGCCACCGCGCCCGGGACGGCGGCCGGACGCCCGTTGCGGATGGACGGCGTGACCGAAGGCGCCGGCATGCTGCGCGGGCTGTTGGAGGGGCTGGCCGACTGGCGCTGAGGCGGCCGGCTACTCCTCCTCCTCCTCGCGCCGGGGGGGCGCCAGCACGGTCGGCACGCCATGGCGCAGATCCCATTCGGCCAGGCGCGGCGCCGCATCGGCCGCGGCCAGCGCCACCACGGGCGCCGCGATGCCGGGCGGCACCACCACCACGGGCGGCTCAACCACCGGCGGCTCAACCACCGGCGGCTGCACCACGGGCGGCTGCACCACGACCGGGGGCATGATCGGCGGCTCCACCAGGGGGGGATCGATGACCGGGGGCGGGTCCACGATCGGCGGCGCGCCGCTGCAGGTGGCCGCCGCCATGACGCAGTTGTTGAACAGGTAGCCGGAGACGCCCGCCGGCACGGCGACCAGCTGTGCCGCGGCTTCCCCGCCCACCCCGCCCAGCGTGCCGAGGATGAAGGCCGACCCGCCCTGGCCGAGCACGCCGAGCCGCCCGGCATCCAGCACGCCGAGCACCGCGGCACCGTCCAGCAGCAGGAAGACCGGCGCATCCCCGGCCGCGAGGCTGAACACCGCCGCACCGGCCGGCGCCGCCCGCACCGGGCCGAAGCTGGCGAGCTGGGTCGCCTGCTGGGACGGTGCCAGGCCGGGCAGATCCGCCGCCAGCCCCGCCGGCAGCGCCGCCAGCCCGGCGGCGCGGCTGTCCAGGATCAGCACCGGCAGCAGCGCGGCATCGCGCGCCAGAAGCCGGCTGCCGGCGCCGGCCGTGAAGCCCTGCGGGCTGGCCAGCAGCACGCCGCGATCCGCCTCCAGCACCGCACCATCCAGCCGGATCGCCCCGGCGGCGCGCAGCACCACATCGGCGCCGCTGGCGGTGCCGGTCAGCGCCATGTCTCCCGCGGCGAGCAGGCCGAGCGTGCCCTGCGCGCGGGCGCCCAGCAGCAGCGGCACCGCATTGCCGGCACCCTCCAGCGCAATCGCGCCGCTGGCGGCCAGGCGCAGGCCGCCGCTGCCGATGCCCAGCCCGGCCCCCTCCGCCGCCTGGGTGATGTCCCCGGCCAGCGCCGCCAGCGTTGCACCGCCGGCCTGCACCGGGGCGGCGAAATGCAGCGTGGGGGCGGAGAGCGACAGGGCGCCCAGCACATCCAGCGCCTCCGCCGCCGCCAGGGCCTGACTGCTGGCGAGCGTCAGCGCGCCCATCTGGCCGCCGATGCGGCTGATGGCGTGGGTCTCGCCGAAGATCGCCGCACCCGGCGTGTCCAGCCGCAGCAGCCCGGCGGCGAGCGTGGCGCCGGGGCTGTCCAGGATGCCGGTCTCAGCCCGGAGGTAGATGGTGCCGGCCGTGATCGGCGCGGCCAGCCGCAGCGGCGCGCCACCCTCCTGCGCCAGGGCGAAGCCACCCGAGGCGGCGCCGGCGCCGAGTGCGGCCACCCGGTTGCCCTGCCCATCCAGCAGCACCTGCCCGGCCATGGCGCGGGCGGAAAGCATCGTCGCGGAAAGCCCGGCGCCACGCAGCGTCTGGGTGATGTCGCCTTCCGTCGCCTCCAACTGCGCGGAGCCGGCGGCGACCGGGGCGAGCAGGCCGAGCGAGGTGGCGGACAGGCTCAGCGCGCCCGGCGCAGTCAGCGTATCCGTCACCTCCAGCGCGCCCTCGACCGCCAGCGCCAGGCTGCCGGTGCGGCCGCCCACGGCCTGGATGGCATGGCCGGGGCCGTCCAGCCGCACCGGGCCATCCGTCTCCAGCCGCAGCGCCGCGCCGCGCAGCGCGCCGCCATCCACATCGGTCAGGCCGCTTTCGGTGCGGAAGGCGAGGTTGGGGGCGGCGATCGGCCCGGTGAGGCGCAGCGCCAACGGGCCTTCCTGCGCCACGGCGAAATCCCCCGCCGCGCCGCTGGCGCCGAGCGCCGCGAAGCTGTTGCCGGTGCCCTGCAAGGTGACGCTGCCGAAGATCGACCGCACCAGCAGCACCGGCGCCGCCAGCCCGGCGCCGGTTGCCGCCTGGCCGATAGTGTCGAAGGCGAGCAGGGACAGGGTGCCCCCGGCGGAGACCTGCCCCTGCAGCGCCAGCCCGCCGCCAGTGGCCAGCAGGAAATCGCCCGTGGCCTGGCTGGCGCCGAGCGCCGCGAAGGCATTGCCGGGTTCCGTCAGCACCACCTGGCTGCCGCGGGCGCGTAGCTGCGCGGCGGAAAGCCGGGCGCCGAGGGTCTGGGTCAGGCTGCCGCCAGCCGCCAGATCCAGCACGCCATTCGTCGCCAGCGATTCGGTCAGCAGCAGGTCGCCATCGGTCCGCAGCGCGAAGCCGCCCGGGGCGGTGACGGCGCCGGTCTCGCCGATGCTGTTGCTGGCGGCGGCCAGCGCCACGCTGCCGCCGGCCGCAATGTCCAGCCGTGGCGCGACCACCCCGGCGGCCGCCGCGGAATCCTGCCTGAAGCTGCCGCCGAATTGCAGGGCGAGGCGGGCGGCCTGCAGCCCCGCCACCGGGTCCGGCGCCGAATCGCCGCTGCCGCGAAAGGCGAAATCGCCCAGCGCGCGGCCGCCGAGCAGGCTGGCGGCATTGCTGGCTTCGGCCAGGCGCACCTGCCCGCCCGGCGCTTCCGCCAGCAGCCGCGTGGTGGTGACGGCGGCGGTGCTGGTCTGCGCGATATCGCCGGAGCTTGCCCGCAGCGTGGCGCTGCCCGCGGAAACCGGCGCCCCCAGCGACAGGGAAGCCGCCTCCAGCGTCAGCGCGCCGCCGACGCCGAGCGCGCCCTGCACCGCCAGCGCATCGCCCACCGCCAGTCGGAAATCCCCGCTGGCGCCGCTGGCGCCGAGCACGCCGAAGCGGTGCCCGCCACCCTCCACCACCACGCTGCCGCCGCGGATCGCCAGCCCGCCCGTCAGCAGCGCCGATCCCGCCCGGGCCTGCAAGGCGCCGCCCGCCGCCAGCGTCACCTCCGGCGCCGTCACGCTGTCCAGCACCGTCAGCGCGCCGGAGGTGGCGAGATGGAAGGCGCCGTCGCTGCGGATCGCCCCCAGCGTGGCGACGGCATTGGAGGGATCGGACAGCGCCACGGCGCCGCCGGCATCCAGCGTCAGGCGCAGCGTGGTCAGCCGGCTGCCCTGGTCCTGCGTCAGCCCGCCACCGAGGCGCAAAGTCACCTCCGGCGCGCTCAGCGGTGCGGATAGCATCAGCGCGCCGGTGGTGGCGAGGCTCAGCGCGTCGCCGGCCTGGCCGTAGAGTTCGGCGATCTGGTTCTGCGTGCCATCGAGCCGCACCGCACCTTCCGGCACCAGCACCTGCAAGGTCTCCGCCACCAGGCGGGAGGTGCCGGACTGGATCAGATCGCCCTGTTCGAGCGTGAGGGACAGCAGCCCGGCGCTGACATTGCCCACCACCTCCAGCGCCGTGTCATTCACCAGGGACAGGCCGCGCGGGGCGAAGGCATCGCCGAGCTGCGTGACGCGGTTGCCCACGCCCTGCAGCCGCACCTCGCCCAGCGCCGAATCCACCCGCAGCAGCCCGGCGGACAGCGCGGCACCGCTGTGCTGCTGGGTGGTGCCGCGCAGGGCGAACAGGTCCAACCCGCCACTGGCCGAGACCGGAGCGAACAGGCTGAGGCTCTGCGGCGTGGACAGCGCGATATCGGCGGCCGCCAGCGGGCCATCGACCGACATGTCGAGCAGGCTGTTCACGTCGAAGCGCGTCGCCGCGCTGCCGCCGGCAATGGCGCGGATCTGGTTGGCGGCGGCGTTCAGCCGCACCGCGCCGCCGCTGCTATGCGCCTCCAGCGTGCCGACATTCAGCGTGGCGCCGGTCGCCGCCTGGATGATGTCCGCGGCCGAGCGCAGGATCAGGTCGCCGGTCACGGTCAGGGCGCGCAGGATCTCGATGCCCTGGCCGGGGGCGGCGGTGGGGTTGGTGGTCTCCAGCGTCAGCGGGCCGAAATCCTTGAACACCGGGGTCTCGACGCGGATGGTCTGCTCCGCCTGCAGGGTCAGCGCGCCGGTGACGGCGGCGATGGTGGCGGCGGTGATCTCGGCGGGTTCGGTGGCACCGGACAGGGTTTCCACCACGCGCAGCGTCAACGGGTCCACCAGCACCTGGGCCGCGTCCAGCAGCCCGTCCAGCGCGAGGGCGTTGCGCGAGGAGACCTCGATGGTGCCGCCCTGCGCCCGGATGGCGCCGCGCATTTCCGTGCGTTCCGCGGCATGGACGATGACCTGGCCGCCGGGCGCATCGATGCGGGCGCCGCGGTCCACCACCGTGCGGGCGGCGAGGCGGGAAGGGGCGCCGATGCGGCTCTCCGCCCCGGCGCCGAGCGTGACGCGCCCGCCAGGCGCGCTGATGCGGGAGGTGGCGGTGGCGTGGACGGTGCCGCTGGCGGTGGCCTCGATCACCTGGCCGGCCAGCGCGCCATCGATCCGCACGCCGCCCCCCTGCGCCCGCAGCGCGACCTGCGCGGCGCTGGTGCTGCCGCCGGATTGCACCAGGGTCTCCAGCACGCCGGAGGCGGCCTGGGCGGTCAGCAGCACGCTGCCGCCCTCGGCCTCGATGCTGCCTGTCTGCGTCACCAGCGCGGTGGCGCCGGAGGGGGCTGTGGCCACCTGGCGCGTCACATCCAGCGACAGCAGGCCATCGCCGGCGAGGTCCAGCGTGAAGGCCTCCCCCCCCGCCAGCGCGACGCGGCCGAGGCGCGCGCGGATCGTGCCGGAATTGGCCACCTGGGGGCCGACCAACGCGGCGAGGCCCTGCTGCGCCACGGTGATGCTGCCGCGATTCTCGACGCGGGCGCCGGGGCGCGGCGCGCCATCGAACACCATCCGCCCCTGCTGGAAATTCTGGTTGGTGATGTCGGAGGTCGTGGCGATCAGCGCCGCCACATCCACCTGCGCGCCCTGGTGGAACAGCACCCCCGCCGGATTGACCAGCGCCACCCCGCCATTCGAGGTGACGCGCCCCGCGATGGCGGAAGGATCGCCGCCGGTGACCCGGTTCAGCGACCAGGAAGTGGCGGCGGGCTGGCGGATATCGACCTGGTGGTTGGCGCCGACATCGAAGCGCTGCCATTCGATCACCGCGCGATCGCTGCCCTGCTGCACCTGGGTGCGGCTGGCCGTCTGGCTGATGCTCGCCTGGCCGGCGACGACGCTGCCGCCACTGGGGCGCGCATCGGCCGCCTGGGCGTTGGCGAGCCCCGGCGCGGTCAGGCCCGCCGCGGTCAGGCCCGCCGTAGTCAGGCCCGGGAGGGCGAGGGCGGCGAGAAGGAAGGGGGGGCGGCGCATGGCGGCCGCATCCTGCGTCAGAGGTTACTCAATCGGAAAGCGAATATTTCACCCACCATGCACGCGACTCACCCACCCCTGGCGAATTGCCTGCGACCCGCGCAGAGGACAGGATGCAGGGCAACGGAGGACGCGACAGACCATGGATGTGTTCGAGGCCCTGGCCACGCGCCGCAGCCTGCGCGGCTTCCGGCCGGACCCGGTGCCGCGCGAAATGCTGGAGCGCATCCTGGCCGCCGCCGCCCGCGCGCCCTCCGGCTCCAACATCCAGCCCTGGCGTGTGCGGGTGACGCAGGGGGCGGAAAAGGCGCGGCTGACGGCGGAGGTCCACGCCGCCAACGCCGCCGGCATCGAGGCAGTGCGGGAGTATCACTACTACCCGCGCAATTGGCGCGAGCCCTATCTGGCCCGGCGCCGCAAGGTGGGCTTCGGGCTGTATGAGATGGTCGGCGTGGCGCGCGGCGATGCGGCGGGGGCGGCGGCGCAGCGCGCCCGGAACTTCGATTTCTTCGGCGCCCCGATCGGCCTGTTCTTCACCATCGACCGCGACCTGGAGCAGGGGTCGTGGCTGGATTTCGGCATGTTCCTGCAATCCATCATGCTCGCCGCGCGCGGCCTCGGCCTCGATACCTGCCCGCAGGCCGCCTGGTGCGACCGGCATGATGTGGTGCGCCGGGTGCTGGCACTGCCGGAGGAGCAGGTGCTGGTCTGCGGCATGTCGCTCGGCTTCGCCGACCCGGACGAACCGGCCAACCGGCTGGTGACGGAGCGCGCGCCATTGGCGGATTTCGTCACCTTCGGACCCGAGGCATGAAGCCCGATCCGGCGGAGGCGGTGCTGGATAGCCGGCAGAGCTGGATTCGGCTGGCGGCCATCGTCGGCCTCGCCACGCTGGGCGGCGCCGGCATGTGGTCCGTGGTGGTGGTGCTGCCCTATGTGCAGGCGGAATTCGGCGCGACCCGGGCCGAGGCCGCGCTGCCCTACACGCTGACCATGATCGGCTTCGCCACCGGCGGCATCCTGATGGGACGGCTGGCGGACCGCTTCGGCATCATGGTGCCGGTGCTGTTCGGCACGGTGATGCTGGCCGGCGGCTATGTGCTGGCGGCGATGGCGCCCACCCTGCTGGCCTTCGCGCTGGCGCAGGGTGTGCTGATCGGGGCGCTGGGGTCCTCGGCCGCCTTCGGGCCGCTGATGGCCGATGCATCCCTGTGGTTCCGGCGGCGGCGCGGCATCGCGGTGGCGCTGGCGGCCTCGGGCAACTACCTGGCCGGCACGGTCTGGCCGCCCATCCTGCAAGCGCTGATCGTGGCGCAGGGCTGGCGGATGGCGCATGTGCTGGTGGGCATCGGCCTGCTGGTCACCATGCTGCCGCTGGCCCTGCTGCTGCGCGCCCGCGCGCCCGCGCTGCGCGTGGCGCCGCTGGTGGCCGGCGCGCCGCCGCCCGCCACGGCGCGGCCATTGGGGATGAGCCCGAACAGCCTGACCGCACTGCTGTGCATCGCCGGCATCGGCTGCTGCGTCGCCATGGCGATGCCGCAGGTGCATATCGTCGCCTATTGCGGCGACCTCGGCTACGGCGTAGCGCGGGGGACGGAGATGCTGTCCCTGATGCTGGCCTGCGGCATCGTCTCCCGCATCGTGTCCGGCCTGATCGCGGACCGGATCGGCGGGCTGGCAACGCTGCTGCTGGGCTCCATGCTGCAGGCGGTGGCGCTGGCCTTCTACCTGTTCTTCGACAGCCTGGTGTCGCTGTACCTGATCTCCGCCATGTTCGGCCTGTTCCAGGGCGGCATCGTGCCGAGCTACGCCGTGATCGTGCGGGAGTATTTCCCGGCGCGGCAGGCCGGCACGCGGGTTGGCATCGTGCTGATGTCGACCCTGCTCGGCATGGCGCTCGGCGGCTGGCTTTCGGGGGTGGTGTTCGACTGGACCGGCACCTACGCCATGGCCTTCCTGAATGGCATGGTCTGGAACGGCATGAATGTGGCGATCGTCGCCTGGCTGCTGTGGCGGGCGCGGCGACACCTCACCGGCCCGGTTGGCCGGCTGGGGCAGATCCGGAGTCCTGCATAGGCCACGTTGCCCAGGGTGCCGGCGCATCCCCATCCACTGCGCCAGGCATCAGCCTAGTTAACCGGCCGAATAGCGTTTAGGTAAAACATCATTACTTCAATGCGTATTGCCGCTCCGGCGCATCTGCGCCGGAGGCTGGGAGAATGACCGCCATGCCGAAGCCATCCCTGCTTGCCTCGCTCGCCGCGGCCGCGCTTTGCCTGGCTTCCGCGGGTGCGGTGGCCCAGCCGGCCGGGCCGTCGCCCACCTTGAACCAGGTGCGTCAGCGGGGCGCCCTTGCCTGTGGCGTCAACACCACCACGCCGGGCTTCACCACGGTGGACAGCCGCGGCACCTATCGCGGGATCGTCGCCGATCTCTGCCGCGGGCTGGCGGCCGCTGTCCTCGGCGATGCCGAGAAGGTGCGCTTCGTGCCGCTGTCCTTCGCCACGCGCTTCACCGCCCTGAGCAGCGGTGAGGTCGATGTGCTGTTCCTGACCAGCACGCAGACCACCCTGCGCGATACGACGCTCGGCCTGCGCTACGTCACGCCCTATTTCTACGACGGCCACGCCTTCATGGCGCGCCGGGATGCGAATGTCGCCAAGGTGGAGGAGCTTGCGGGCGCGACCATCTGCCTCAATCCCGGCACGACGAATGAGCAGATCACCGCCGAGTTCTTCCGCAGTAAGGGCCTGGCCTTCACGCCGCTTCTGTTGGAGCAGAATGAGCAGGTGCGCTCGGCGCTGGCCACCGGCCGCTGCGATGCCTTCGGCTTCGATGCCGCGGGCCTCGCCGCCATGCGCTCATCCCTGCCCAACCCCGGCGACTGGGTGGTGCTGCCGGAGCGTTTCTCGAAGGAGCCCTATGGCGCCTATGTCCGGCGCGGCGACGACAGCTGGTTCGAGATCACGCGCTGGTACACCTTCGCGCTGATCGAGGCGGAGGAAAGCGGCATCACCGCCGCCAATGCCGCGGAGCTCCGCCAGACCTCGCAGGACCCGAACATCCGCCGCCTGCTCGGCGCGGTGCCGGAGATCGGCCAGGCGCTGCGGCTCGATCCCGCCTGGGCGCTGAATGCGATCCGCGCCATCGGCAATTACGGCGAGATCTATGATCGCCATCTGGGCCCGGCCACGCCGCTCGCCATGCCGCGCGCGCAGAATGATATCTGGTCACGCGGCGGCCTGCTCTACGCGCCGCCGTTCCGTTGACAGCCGAAGCCTGGATGCAGGCTACGCCGCGCGGCGGCTTGCATCCACGCTCCACGGCCCGGCGCCGGCCGCGGCGAAATACAGGAAGACGAAGCAGTACAGGATCGCCGCGTCGCCACCATTGTTCACCGGGAAGAAATCCCGCGGCGCATGGGCGATGAAATAGGCGAACGCCATGGTGCCGGAGGCAAGGAAGGCAGCCGGGCGGGTGAACAGGCCGATGGTGATCAGGATGCCGGTGACGATCTCGATCACGCCGGCGAACCAGCCGAGGGACATCATCGCCGGCGAACCGCCACCCGCCGGGAAGCCGAGCAGCTTCTGCGTGCCATGGGCCAGGAACAGCAGCCCCGCCATGATCCGCAGGACGGAGAGCAGCTGCGGCGCATAGGGGGCGAAGCGCGTTGTCGGCATTGTTTACGATCCCGTTGTGAGTTCGTGCTGCAACGCACGCGCCACCAGAACGGTGGCAACCCACACGCAGCCGTGATCGCCGGGATCAGGCGGTGGGCAGGCGGGTGCCGACCAGCACATCCCGCGTCACCAGCGCGGCCAGCCGCGCCTCATCCCAGCCCGCGGTGCCCTCGGGGCGCGTGGGCAGGACCATCCAGCGGTAATCGGCGGTGCTGTCCACCACGCGGATTTGCGTCGCTTCCGGCAGGGTGGTGCCCCATTCGGCCAGCACGCCGCGCGGGTCCCGCACCGCCCGCGCGCGGTAGGCGGCGGATTTGTACCAATGCGGCGGGTAGCCGAGCACGGCGCGCGGATAGCAGGAACACAGGGTGCAGACGACCAGGTGATGCAGCCCCGGCGCATCCGCCAGCACGCCGAGCGGCGGGGCGCCGACCATGGAAATCCCCATCGCCTCCGCCGCCGCGCTGCCATCCTTCAGCATCAGCGCGTGGTAGCCCGCATCGGTCCAGGCGCGGGCCACCATGGCGGCGCCGATGCGCGGGCTGGCGCGGTCGGTGCGGGCGATCTGCTCCGCGATCTGGTCCTCGGTCACGAGGCCGGCGGCGGCCAGCGCCGCGGTGAAGCGCGCCAGCAGCGCCACGTTTTCGGGGTGCGGGGCGTGCGCCATCAGGCGGCGGGCTCCAGCCAATGCTCGTACAGCTCGACCAGCACCGTGTCCCCGGCTTCTCCCTCGTTCCAGATGCCCTTCTGGTCGAACCGCACATGGTACAGCGGGATGGTCGCGGCGGGACGGGCGAAGGCCAGATCCTCCGGGTTGCGGAAGGCGCCGAGCGGGCGTTCCACCACGCCTTCGCGGCCCCGCAGGTAATGCGGCGTGCGGATGTGGCAGGGGCCGCGGGTTTCCGGGTAGTCCGCCTTCACGCGGATGCGGGTACCCGGGGTGAAATGGGCGGTGTAGCTGGTCATGGCCGCAGATCCTCCGCCTTGACCACGCCCTTCTCCAGCATCAGTCCGGAGATCGAGCGCAGCCAGCGTTCGTAGTAGCCGAGCGCGTGGTATTCGGCCTCCGGGATCGCCTCCACCCCGCGGCGCAGTTCATCCACCGTCATCAGCCCGCGCTGGGCGAGCAGTTGGCGCAGCGCGTCCACGCGCTTGCCGAAGGCGTCCGGCGGGGCTTCGTCATCCGGCTCCACCGGGGTGCAGCGGAAGCGGGCGGCGCCGCCGATATCGTGCGTGGCGGGGTTGGGGGCATCTTCGGGCATGGCGGGAGCCTATTTGATCTCCTCCTCGAGTCCCACACCCCAAAGCTCCGTCCGGCGCAGGAATCCGCGATGGGTGGCGACCTGCACCTCGCACCAGGGGGCGCCGGCATCGCAGGCGCGGATGCGGGCGATGACGCCGGGGTGGATGCGGGCGACGGCCGCGGCGGCTTCCTCCGCCCGGCGGCGCAGCGTGGCCTCCGGCGTGGCGGCGGGGCGCACCAGTACGGTGCGGCGGCCGGCGAGGGTGGAGGAATGCACCCAGCCCTCCGCCCCGTCCGCATCGCGGATGCGCCGCCAGAGCTGGAATTCACCAATGATCTGCACCGGCAGGTCGCGGCGCTGGAAGGTCCACTCGATCGGGTAGCTGGTGGAAGGCCCGACCCGCATATTCACCTCGTCGGAGCGCAGCGAGGCGAAGCGCGGCAGCGGCAGGCCGGTGACGGAGCCGGTGCTGGGCAGGGCGGGCGGTGACGTCGGGCGGCCCGGCTCCGGCGGGCGAGCGGCGGCCGCGGCCGCGGCGGCGGCTGCAGCGGCGGCTGCG
>NZ_JAUYTS010000087.1 GCF_030695085.1 Falsiroseomonas sp.
AAGCGCGCGCGATGGCGATGCGCTGGCGCTGGCCGCCGCTGAATTCATGCGGATAGCGGGCGAGCATGGTGGGATCCAGCCCGACCTCCTCCAGCGCCGCCGCGACGCGCTTCTCCGATTCGGCGGCGGAGAGGTTTTCATGCACACGCAGGCCTTCGCCGACGATCTCCGCCACCGTCATGCGCGGCGACAGGCTGCCATAGGGGTCCTGGAAGACGATCTGCATGCGCCGGCGCAGCGGCCGCAGCGCGGCGCGGGACAGGGATTGGATCGGCGCGCCCTCAAAGCTGATCGGGCCCTCGCTGGTCTCCAGCCGCAGCAGCGCCAGGCCGAGCGTGGTCTTGCCGCTGCCGGATTCGCCGACGAGACCCACCGTCTCCCCTTCCCGGATCGCGATGGTCACGCCATCCACCGCCTTCACCAGGCCGACGGTACGGCGCAGGATGCCGCGCTTGATGGGGAAGTGGACCTTCACCTGTTCGCCCTGCAGCAGCAGCTTCGCATCCGCCGCTACCGGCCTCGGCCGGCCACGCGGTTCGGTCGCCAGCAGCATGCGGGTGTAGTCGTGCTGCGGATTGCCGAAGATCTCCGCCACCGTGCCGGCCTCCACCGCCTGGCCGTGGCGCATCACCACCACGCGGTCGGCATGGCGGCGGACGATGGCGAGGTCGTGGGTGATCAGCAGCACGGCCATGTTCAGGCGCCGCTTGAGGTCGGCCAGCAATTCCAGGATCTGCGCCTGGATGGTGACATCGAGCGCCGTCGTCGGTTCATCCGCGATCAGCAGCGCCGGGTCATTCGCCAGCGCCACCGCGATCATCACCCGCTGTCGCTGGCCGCCGGAAAGCTGGTGCGGATAGGCGTTCAGCCGCGCCTCGGCCTGGGGGAAGCCGGCGCGGGTCAGCAATTCCACCACCCGCAGGCGCAGCGCCTCGCCGCCCAGGTTCCGATGCAGCGTCACCGCCTCCGACACCTGGCGACCCACACTGTGCAGCGGGTTCAGCGAGGTCATCGGTTCCTGGAACACCATGCCGGCGATGCCGCCGCGCAACCGGCGCAGATCCTCACCCTTCGCCGTCAGCACATCCGTGCCATCCAGCGTGATGCGGCCTTGCGGGTTGTGGCCGGCGCCCGCCAGCAGGCGGAGGCAGGACAGCGCCGTGACGGATTTGCCGCTGCCGCTTTCGCCGACCAGCGCCACCGTCTCCCCCCGCTGCACGGTGAAGGACACGCCCTGCACCACGGCCTTGTCGCCGAAGGCGACGGTGAGATCCTGCACATCCAGCAAGGGCTGTGTCATTTCCCGCCCCCCGGCAGCTTGCGCGGGTCGAAGGCGTCGCGCACCGCCTCCCCCACAAAGATCAGCAGCGTCAGCATGCCGCCGAGCACGAAGAAGCCGGTCATCGCCAGCCAGGGCGCCTGCAGATTATTCTTCCCCTGATTGACCAGTTCGCCCAGCGAGGGCGAGCCGGGTGGCAGGCCAAACCCGAGGAAATCCAGGCTCGCCAGCACGGTGACGGACCCCGACAGGATGAAGGGCAGGAAGGTCAGCGTCGCCACCATCGCATTCGGCAGGATGTGCCGCGCCATCAGCGCCACGTCGGAGACGCCCAGCGCCCGCGCGGCCCGCACGTAATCCAGATTGCGCCCCCGCAGGAATTCCGCCCGCACCACGCCGGTCAGCGACATCCAGGAGAACAGCAGCAGAAAAACCAGCAGGGTGATGAAAGTCGGCTCGATCACGCTGGCCAGGATGATCAGCAGGTAAAGCTGCGGCATGCCGGACCAGATCTCGATGAATCGCTGGAAGCCGAGATCGACCCAGCCGCCATAATACCCCTGCACCGCGCCTGCCGCGATGCCGACGACCGAACTGACAATGGTCAGCGAAAAGCCGAACAGCACGGACAGGCGAAAACCATAGATCACCCGCGCCAGCACATCCCGGCTCTGGTCATCCGTGCCAAGCCAGTTGCGCGTGGAAGGCGGCGCCGGGGAGGGCTGGCCGACATCGCGCACCACCGAATTGTGCCGGTAGGGCACCAGCGGCCAGATCGCCCAGCCGCCGCGTTCCGCGAATTCCGCGCGCAACTCCGGGTCGTGCCAATCCATCGTAATGGGCAGGCCATCCGGCAGCACATCGCTTTCGGCATAATTGCCGACCGCGGCCGGAAACAACCAGCGATCGTCGATCCGCGCCACCAGCGGCTTGTCATTCGCCAGCAGCTCCGCGAACAGGGTCAGCACGAACAGCACGAGAAAGATCCACATGGACCAGTAGCCGCGGCGGTTCGCCTTGAAATTCGCAATGCGTCGTAGGGTGATCGGTGTCATCGGCGGGCTTCGAAATCGATGCGCGGATCGACCACCGTGTACATCACGTCGCCGATGATCTGCAGGATCAGCCCCATCAGCGTGAAGATGTACAGCGTGCCGAACATGATCGGGTAATCGCGCCGGATCGCCGCCTCAAACCCCAGCAGGCCCAGCCCATCCAGGCTGAACACGATCTCCACCAGCAGCGCGCCGGTGAACAGGATGCCGATGAAGGCCGCCGGAAATCCCGCGATGATCAGCAGCATCGCATTCCGGAACACATGGCCATACAGGATGCGAGTTTCCGAATTGCCCTTGGCCCGGGCGGTGACGACATACTGCTTGCCGATCTCATCGAGGAACGCGTTCTTCGTCAGCATGGTCAGGCCCGCAAAGCCGCCGATCACCAGCGCCAGCGTCGGCAGCGCCATGTGCCAGGCATAATCCAGCGCCCGCTGCCAGAACGGCCACATCTCGCTGCCCGAACTCGCCAGGCCCCGCAACGGAAACCATTGCAGGAAGGATCCCCCGGCGAAAAACACCACCAGCAGGATGGCGAACAGGAAGCCCGGAATCGCATAGCCCACCAGCACCACGCCGCTGGTCCAGATATCGAACCGGGTGCCGTCCTTCACCGCCTTGCGAATGCCAAGCGGGATCGACACCAGATAAATGATCAGCGTCGACCAAAGCCCGAGCGAAATCGAGACCGGCATCTTCTCAACGATCAGATCCACCACCGGCCGGTCGCGAAACAGGCTGCGGCCGAAATCGAAGGTGAGATAACCCACCATCATCTCGCCGAACCGCACATGCGCCGGCTTGTCGAAGCCGAAAATGCGCTCGATCTCCGCGACGATCGCCGGGTCCAGACCCCGCGCGCCGCGATAGGTGCCAACCGGCCCATCCCCCCCGCCGCCACCCATCCCGACACCCGGCGCCCGCGTCTCGCCCGGCCCCTCCCCGGTCAAACGGCCGAGCGTCTGCCCCTCACCCCGCAATTCGGCGAGCATCTGCTCCACCGGCCCGCCCGGCGCGAACTGCACAACGGCAAAATTGATAAGAATGATCCCGAGCAAGGTCGGCACCACGAGCAAAAGCCTGCGGAAGATGTAGGCGGCCATGGGGTTGCGCTATGCGGCCGTGGGGAGGGCGCTGCCCTCCCCACACCCCACCCGCCAAGGGGCAGTGGCC
>NZ_JAUYTS010000097.1 GCF_030695085.1 Falsiroseomonas sp.
TGGTGGCCCGGTGGCCATCGCGGGGATGATACACCCGATCCCATCCCGAACTCGGACGTGAAACACCCCAGCGCCCATGGTACTGAGCCTTAAGGCTCGGGAGAGTAGGTCGCCGCCGGGCCACCACACCGGAACATCATAGCAAGAACATCACCAACCACCGCGGGGTGGAGCAGCCCGGTAGCTCGTCAGGCTCATAACCTGAAGGTCACAGGTTCAAATCCTGTCCCCGCATCCCAAAACCAAACCCACCCAAACCGCCCAAGGCACACGCCTTGGGCGGTTTCGGCGTTCAAACCAAACAGGCAGGTCAGCCCGCGCCGACCGCCACCTCAAGCCAGCCCCGGCCATCCAGCCAGGCCTCATCGCCAGGCAGCAGCAGCACGGTGGTCGTGTCGCTCTCCACAATCGCTGGACCAGGCAGTTTTTGGCCCGGCGCCAGCGTCGTGAATGCATAGACCGGCAGATCTTCCATCACGCCCGCCACGAAGGCCCGGCGCCTTGCCACCGGCGCTGCCACCGGCGCTGCCACCGGCTGGGGCGGCAGGGTTCGCGCCGGCAACGCGGGCAGGCGGCCAATCGCGGCCACGCGCGCGGTGACCAGAACCACTTCTTCCCCCCGCAGCGCGTAGGTGAACAGCGCCTCATGCCGCGCATGAAAAGTCTCGGCGATGCGGGCGGGCAGGGCAGCCGCATCCCAATCCACCGCGTCCAGCGGCACGCCAATCTCGAACACCTGCTCGCCATAGCGCATATCGGCGCTGCGACGGATCACGGGCGGCGCGTCCATCCACTCGGCCATGCGGGCGCGGGCGGCGGCCTCCAGCTCCGCGAACAGAGCGCGGATGGCGGGCTCATCCGGCAGGCCGGTGGCGCCGATCAGGCTGCGGGAGACTTCGTAGCGCAGATCCGTCTGCAACATCCCCCAGGCGGAGAGGCCCGCGGCCAGCAATGGCACGGCAACACGCGCCATGCCGAGGTCCCGCGCCACCGCGCTGGCATGCAGCCCGGCCGCGCCACCGAAGGCCAGCAGGCAGAACCCGCGCGGATCGACGCCGCGCCGCACGGTGGCAACGCGAATGCCATCCGCCATCGCGATATTGGCCAGCGCATGGATGCCGGCGGCACATTCCGTCACGCCGAGGCCGAGCTGCGCGCCCAGCGCCTCCACCGCGCCCTGCGCTGCCGCCAGGTCCAGCGACCGCCGCCCGCCCAGGAACCGCGATCCGTCCAGGTAGCCGAGCACCAGATTCGCGTCCGTCACCGCCGGTTCCGTGCCGCCGGCGCCGTAGCAGGCTGGCCCGGGCACCGCGCCCGCGCTGCGCGGCCCGACGCGCATCATGCCGCCGGCACCCACATACGCGATGGAGCCGCCGCCAGCGCCGAGCGTCACGATATCCAGGCTTTCCAGCGCGATGCGCTCGCCGCCCACTTGGCGGCCGCGACCCAGCGCGGCTTCCCCGCCCTCGATCAGCGCGACATCGGTGGAGGTACCCCCGACATCGAAGGTTACCAGATCCTGCCCGAGCCCGGCACGCGCCAGCGCCAGCCCGGCGGCGACGCCCCCGGCGGGCCCGGACAGCGCCGTGCCGGCCGCGATCCGCGCTGCTTCCGCCACCGGCGCGACGCCGCCATGGGAGAGGATGACGAACAGGGATTGCCGGAAGCCGGCCTCGGCCAGGCGTGTCTCCAGCCGCCCGAGATAGCGCGCGACGATGGGGCCAACCGCGGCATTCACCACGGTAGTGGAGAAACGCTCGAATTCCTTGATCTGCGGCAGCACGTCCGAGGACAGCGTCACATAGACGCCGGGCAGCGCCGCGCTGGCGGCGGCACCGGCCGCCTGTTCATGCGCCGGGTCGCGCCAGGAATGGAACAGGCAGATCGCCACCGCCTCCACTTGTTCGGTGCGCAGCGTGTCGATCGCGGCGGCGAGCGAGGCCTCGTCTAGCGCCTGCGCCACCTGGCCATCGGCGCGGATGCGCTCCCGCAGCGGCAGGCGCAGGCGGCGCGGCACCAGGGGGGCGGGGGGTGACAGGCGAAGGTCGTAGCGCTCGGGCTTCAGACCCTCCCGCATCTCGATGACGTCGCGATGGCCCTCCGTGGTCAGAAGGCCGATGCGGGCGGTGCGGCGTTCCAGCAGCGCGTTGGTGGCCACCGTGGTGCCATGCACCAGGCGCTCCGTCTGCGCCAGCAATTCGGGCAGGGGCAGGCCGAGCATGCCGGCCAGCACGCCGAGGCCGTCCAGCACGCCGATCGACTGGTCCTGCGGCGTGGTCGCCGCCTTGGCGAGCAGCGTCGCGCCATCAGCGCCGATGCAGACCACATCGGTGAAGGTGCCGCCGACGTCGCAGCCGATCCGGTAGGGGGGGCGCATTATTGGCCGCCCCGATTCAGACCTGCGCGCCCTGCGGCGCTTCGGTCATCGGGCCGCTGGCCGCTCCGGTTCAGACCTGCGCGCCCTTCGGCGTTTCGGTCATCGGGGCGGAGAACCAAGCCCTCGGCCGCATCCGCCGCCCGCGCGGCCGCATGGCGCCGCGCCGGATCGCCCCAGCCGCCGCCGCCGCCGGATCGCACATGCAGCACGTCGCCCGGGGCAAGCTGCACGCCGGTCTCCTTGGTCCGCAGATCGCGCGGCGTGCCCGCGGTGGGGATCAGCGTGTAGCGATGCGGCGCGCCATCCGCCCCGCCGAGCATCCCCGCCGCGCCATGGCGCGCGCCATCGCCGGCTGTGTTGGCCCGCGCCGGCCCGGCGGTTTCCACCACCAGCTCCAGCTCTCCCCCCAGCCCACCGCGATACTGGCCATCCCCCGCCGAGCCGGCGAGGAATTCATGGCGGCGGAAGAACAGCGGGAAGCGGGCTTCCGCCATCTCGACGCTGCCGAATTTCAGCCCGCCGGCGGAATGCCATTCCCCTGCGCCGGACCAGCCATCGCCGGTCGCATGACCGCCGCCGCCGGGGCGGGCGTGGAACAGGTGCCAGACGAATTTGCGTCCCGCCCGCCGCGGGTCTTGTCCCTGGATGGCAATCCGAAAACGGCGGCCCCAGCCGCCCATGGCGCGGGTCGGGCAGGCATGGGCCAGCGCCTTCACCACCGCCTCCACGATCTCGTTCGAGCAATGGCTGGTGCACAGCGTCACCGCGGCGCCTTCCGCCGCGCGCACCACCGTGCCCTCCGTCGCCAGCACGGTCAGCGGCCGGAAGGCGCCGTCATTCTTCGCGACCTCCGGGTCCAGCAGATAGGCGAGCGCCATCCGCACGGCGGAGACGGTGTTGGGCCAGGAGGAATTGACGAAGCCCAGCGTCTGCGGGTCGCTCGCCGTCAGGTCGACGGTCAGCGCGCCGCCCTGCTTGGTGACGGTGGCGCGGATGGTGATGTCCTGCGCCCCATGGCCGTCATCATCCAGCACCGCCTCGCCCTGCCAGGTGCCGTCGGCCCAGGTGGCGATGATGCGGCGCGCATGGGTCTCCGCCAGATCCAGGATGGCATCGGTGGCGGCGTTCAGCTTCGCCGCGCCATGGCTGGCCAGCAGTGCCTCCAGCCGTTTCGCGCCGAGCCGGGCGGAGCCCCACATGGCCATCAGGTCGCCGCGAAAATCCCGCGCGATGCGGGTGTTCAGCGCCAGCATGTGCACGAGGTCCTCGCGCAGCGTGTCGCCCTCGCCCAGGCGAATCGGCGGAATGCGGATGCCTTCCTGCCAGATCTCGGTGGCGGAGGGGTTGTAGCCGCCATGGGTGGCGCCGCCGATATCTGATTGGTGGGCGCGGACCACGCAGAGAAATACGAGCGCCCGCCCGTCCCGATGATCCGAGGCCGCAGGCCGAGGGTCTGAATCGGGCCGGGGCCCGTCAAAGACGGGCAGCACGATCGTCAGGTCGGGAAGATGGCTGCCGCCATGCCAGGGGTCGTTCAGCAGAAAGCAGTCGCCCGGCCGCATCTGCCCTGGAAACGCCTCCAGCACCGCTTCCGCCGCGAAGGGCATGGCGCCGACATGCACCGGGATGTGGTCCGCCTGCGCCACCAGCCGGCCGCGCGCATCGCATAGCGCGATGGAGAAATCGCGCGACGAATTCAGGATCTGGGAGGTCGCGGTCCGCAACAGAGCCTCCCCCATCTCCTCCACCACGGCGCGGAAGCGGTTCTCGAGGACGGCGAGGGTCACGGGATCGGGTGTCGGCATGTCGCAACGGTCCTGCCTGACGTGCGGCGCGTCAAGCCGGGCAGGGTTGCGGCGGGTGGTCTGGCGGGCGCGGCAAAGCGGTCGCATCATGCGGGACAATGGAACGTCCCGGCACCCTGACCGAGCTTCTGGCGCGCAGCGCCATCGCGCATCCCGATGCCCCGGCTTTCCCGGGCCTCACCTGGGCGCAGGCGGAGGCGCAGGTGTGCCGCCTGGCGGGCGGGCTGGCCGCGGCGGGGATCGGGCCGGGCGACCGGGTGGCGATCTTCCTGCCAAACCGGCCGGATTTTCTGCTGCTGCTGTTCGCCCTCGCCCGGCGCGGCGCCTGTGCGGTGCTGCTGAATACGCGGTTCCGGGCGCTGGAGGTCGGCAACCTGCTGGCCCGCGCGCAGCCCAAGGCGATCGCCGTCGCCCGCGATTTCGCGGCCGTGGATGCCGCCGCCGTGCTGCCCGACCGGCCGGGGTCGCTGCGGATGGTGCTGGGCATGGATGGGTTGGGGCAGGGCTCCCTCGCGGGCCTGCCGGTGGTCACGCGGAATACGCTGCTGGACGGGCCGGAGGCGCCGGATCTGGCGACGCCGGAGGCCGAATGCCTCACCTTCACCACCAGCGGCACCACCGCCGGCCCGAAGCTGGTGCTGCACCGCCAGGCCTCCATCGCCGGCCATGCTGCGGATGTGGCCGCCGCGATCGGCACGGATGCGCCGGGTGCCGCGATGCTCGCCGCCGTGCCGTTGTGCGGCACCTTCGGGCTGAGCGCGGCGCTGGCGGCGGTGGCGGGCGGCGCGCGCATCGCCTGCATGGAAAAGCTGGATGCGCCGGCCGCCGATGCGCTGATCCGGGCCGAGGCCATCACCCACATGGTCGGCGGCGATGAATGGCTGCTGCTGCTGGCGGATGCCGCCGCCGGCCGCCCCTACGCCCCCTTCCACTTCACCGGCTATGCCAGCTTCCACGGCCAGGCGGAGCGCGTGATGGCGGCCTCCGACGCGCTCGGCCTCGCCGTTCGCGGCGTCTATGGCAGTTCTGAGGCCCAGGCCCTGTTCGCCGGCCAGAACCCCGCAGGGCAGCATCGCGCGGTGGGCGGCGGCGCGCCGGTGAGCCCCGAAGCCGGGTGGCGCATCGCCGAGGATGGCGAATTGCTGCTGCGCGGCCCCTCCCTGTTCGACAGCTATCTCGGCAATCCGGAAGCTACCGCTGCCGCCCGCACCCCGGATGGCTGGTTCCGCAGCGGCGATCTGGCGGAGGCGCAGCCGGATGGCGGCTTCGGCTTCCAGACTCGCCGCGGCGATGCGCTGCGGATCGGCGGCTTCCTGGTCTCCCCCGAGGAGATCGAGGGGTTTCTGCAATCCCAGCCCGGCGTCGCCGCCGCGCAGGTGGTGGAGGCGGGCGGCAAGCCCATCGCCTTCATCATCCCCGGCGCGGGCTATGACGAAGCTGCCCTGATGGCCGCGTCACGCAAGAATCTGGCACGGTTCAAGGTTCCGGCGCGGATCGTGGCGCTGGACGCCTTCCCCGTGGTGGATGGCCCGAACGGCCCGAAGATCCAGCGCGCCCGATTGCGGGAGATGGCGGCCGGGTGAGCGGCACGGCCCCCAAGCTG
>NZ_JAUYTS010000105.1 GCF_030695085.1 Falsiroseomonas sp.
CATGCAGGAAGCCGCCGCCAGCGGCGCGCGCTCGCTCGGCCCGATCCTGGCCATGGTGCGGATGCGGCTGGCGCGCCAGATCAGCGATGCTGCGCGCGGGCCGCAGGGGTATGTGCCGATCATCGCGCTGTCCGGCGAATGGGAACAGGCCTTCGCCGAGGCGCTGGTCGGCCCCGGCGAGGAAAAGCAGCTCGCCATGGCGCCGTCCAAGCTGTCCGCCTTCATGACGTCGCTGCGCGGCGCCTTCGATGCGGCCAGCAGCCAGGGGGAGCCCGCGGTGCTGGTGTGTTCCGGCAGCATCCGCGCCCATGTCCGCGCCGTGGTGGAACGCTTCCGCCCGGCCACCAGCGTGCTGGCGCATAACGAGATTCATGCGCGGGCCCGCATCCGCACAATCGGCACGGTTCAGTGAAACTCCGCGTCATCCGCGCGGCGAAGATGTCCGACGCCATGGCGCAGCTGCGCGCCGAGCTGGGCGAGGATGCCGTGCTGCTCTCCACCCGCCGCATCGCCGGCGGGGTGGAGGTGACGGCCGCCCAGGACCAGGATGATGAGCCGCTGATGATCGCGCCGGATGCGGCGCCGAAGCATCGCGCCATCCCGCCCGACCTCGCCCGCCACAATGTGCCGCCGGCCCTGGCGCACCGGCTGGCGGAAGGGCGGCTGGCCGTGGCGCTGGAGAAGGTGCTCGGCTTCGCCCGCCTGCCGCTCGGCCCGGCGCCGCTGCTGCTGGCAGGTCCCCCGGGGGCGGGCAAGACGCTGACCACGGCCAAGCTCGCCACCCGCCTGGTGCTGGCCGGCACGCTGCCGCTGCTGGTCAGTGCCGATGGCCGCAAGGCGGGCGCCGCCGAACAGCTAGCCGCCTTCGCCCGCGTGCTGGACCTGCCGCTCGCCATCGCCAACGGCCCTGCCGCCCTGGGCAAGGCGTTGGCGCGGCGCGCGGCCGGGCAGAAGGTGCTGGTGGATCTGCCGGGCTGCGACCCCTTCGACCCGGCCGGCGCCCGCTTCCTGGCAGCGATGCTGGAGGTGGCGAAGGGCGCCTGCGTGCTGGTGCTGCCGGCCG
>NZ_JAUYTS010000106.1 GCF_030695085.1 Falsiroseomonas sp.
ATCGACCATGTCTCGCTCGCCTGCCGTGGCTACCATGCCTTCCTCGCCCGCTTCCGCGCCGCGGGGCTGGATTGGCGCGAATTCCTGGTGCCGGGCACCAGCCTCTGGCAGCTGTTCGTGCACGACCCCTCCGGCGTGCAGCTTGAACTGACCTTCGACGGACAGGCGGAGCATGGGCCGCCGCCGGACCCCTCGCCGGAGCGCCGCTATGTCGCCGGCGCCAGCTTCCACGACCCCGCCACCTACCCGAACCTTGCGTGAGGATGTTCCCATGATCCGCCGTCGCCCCCTGCTGCTCGCAGCCCTTGCCGCGCCTGCCATCGCCAATGCCCAGGGGGCGGACCGGGTGCGTGTGGCGGTGTTCAACGTCTCCTCCGCGCTGCCTTATTACGTGGCGGTGGAGCGCGGCTTCTTCGCGGCGGAAGGCATCGAGGCGAGCGCCACGCCGTTGCAGGCGGCGCCACTGATCGTGCAGGCGATGATCTCCGGCGATGTGGAGGCCGCATCCAACCTGGTGACGCTGGAAGGCGCCAACATCAACAGCCGCCGCGCCGGCACCGCGGTCTATATCGCCCTGAACGGCCAGAATGCGCGCTACCAGATGGAGCAGTTCGTGGTGCGGGCGAACCACCCGGCGCAGAGCCTCCGGGACCTGAAGGGCGCCCGCATTATGTCAGCACCCGGGCCGGCCAACCTGGCCGCGGCAAGGGCGGTGCTGGCCGCGGTGGGGCTTCAGGAAACCCGCGACTACACCATCCAGGAACAGCAGATGGGGGTGCATGTCGGCGCGCTGGCGGCCGGAACCTTCGATGCCGCCTACACGCTGGAGCCGGTGGCCACCATCGCCGAGCGCGCTGGCGCGGCACGGCGCCTGGAAGCGGGCGTGATCGCCACGCATCTGCTCGGCCGGACGGATGCGCAGGCCTTCGCCGCCGGCGCGGCGCTGACCGGCAAGTTCCTGCATGAAAAGCCCGATGCAGCGCGCCGTTTCGCCGCCGCCTGGTCCAAGGCCTGCGCGCTGATTGCCGCGGAACCCGCCAGCGTCCGCCCGCTTCTGGTGCAGCACATGCAGACCTCGGCGGAGCTCGCCCCCACCGTGCCGCTGGTGAATTTCCGCATGGTGCGGGACCTGACGCCGCAGGACGTCGCCGACTTCCAGAAATTCGTGGACCTCGCCGTGACCCAGGGCGTCGTGCGCAATGCGATCCAGGTCGACAGCTTCCTGCGCGCCCTGTGAAGCTGACCCCGCGCGAGACCGCCATCACCATCCGCGGACTGTACAAGGCCTTCGGCGGACACCCCGTCTATTCGGGCTTCGACCTGGATGTGAAGCGCGGCGACATCCTGGCCATCTTCGGCCCGAATGGCTGCGGCAAATCGACGCTGATCAACATGGCCGCCGGGCTGTTGCCGCGCGATGGCGGCGACATCCTGTTTGATGGGCGCGAGGTTGCCGAGATCCGCGTCGGCTATGTCTTCCAGAATTATCGGGAGGCGCTGTTCCCCTGGCGCCGTGCGGCCGACAACATCCGCTACCCGATGCGCCGCATGGGGCTGCCGGCCGCACAGGTGGAGGCGCGGCTGCAATCCCTGGCCGAGCGGTTCCGGGTGCGCTTCGACCTGAACCGCTACCCCTACGAGTTGTCGGGCGGCCAGCAGCAGCTGGTCTCCATCATGCGGGCGCTGGCGGTGGAGCCGGAGGTGCTGTTCCTGGACGAGCCCTTCTCCGCGCTGGATTTCGAGACAACGCTTTCGCTGCGCGATCTTTTGCAACGCGTGCTGAAGGATCTCGGCATCACCACCATCCTCGTCTCGCATGATCTGGAGGAGTCCATCATCCTGGCCGACCGCCTTCTGATGCTGACGCGGCGGCCGACCACGGTGGCCGATGACGTGCCCATCACGCTGCCCTGGCCGCGGGAGGCAGAGGCGCTGGCCGCGCCCGGCTTCATGGCGCTGAAGGCGCGCTGCCTCGATGTATTCCAGCGCGCGGTGGCGGCGGCATGAGGGCGCTGGTCGCCCCGGTGCTCGGCGCGCTGGGCTTCGTGCTGATCTGGCAGATTGCGGTGTTGCTGAGGGTTGCCGACCCCATCCTGCTGCCACCGCCCGCCGAGGCTTTCACCGAGACCTGGCGCGGCTTCGCCACTGGCACGCTGGCGCATGATACCTGGCGCACGGTGGAGCGCACCGGCCTCGCCTTCCTGATTGCCAGCGCCATCGGCGTGCCGCTTGGCGTGGCGCTCGGGGCGCAGGAACGGCTCTATCGGGGGGTGGAGTTCGTGGTGGATTTCTTCCGCTCCACCCCGGCCTCCGCGCTGTTCCCGCTGTTCCTGATCCTGTTCGGACCCGGGGAGGGGACGAAGATCGCGGTCGCGGCCTTCGGCGCCGCGCTCGTTATCCTGTTCAACGCCGCCTATGGCGTGATCAATGCGCGCCGCACCCGCGTGCTGGCTGCCCGCATCATGGGCGCCTCCGGCCCCCGCATCCTGGTCGATGTCCTGATCTGGGAGGCACTGCCTCAGATCCTCGTCGGCATGCGTGGCGGCGTTTCACTCGCGCTGGTCATCGTGGTGGTGGCGGAGATGTTCATCGGCTCCACCGACGGTCTCGGCCACCGCGTCATCAACGCGCAGATGCTGTTCGAAAGCGGGTTGATGTATGGCGTGATCTTCGTGGCCGGCGCGCTGGGCTACCTGCTGAACCTCGGCTTCCTGCTGCTGGAGAAGCGCTTCGTGCACTGGTCCGGGCGCTAATTCACCTCCGTGTAGAGCCGCTGCAACCTTGCGAGGAAATCCGGTCCCATCTTGCTCCGCGTGCCGGCCACCACATCCACCGGCGGCAGCAGCGTATCGGACGCCGCCATGGAGAATTCGCGCACAAATTCGACACGGGCATCCCGCGCCGCCGCGACCGCCGCCGTATCGCCACCGGCGCGCAGCACGCGCGCGGCCACCACGCCGCATTCCACCGCCTGCGTCGCGCCCTGACCAAGCGTCGGCACCATCGCCTGGGCCGCATCGCCCAGGAACAAGGCCCGCCCGTCCAGCGCATGGCGCAGTACCGGCACGGTGGCGGAGCGTGCCCAATGGATCTGCGCGAGGTGCTGTTCGATCCTGGCCAGCATCCAGGCCACGGCGTCACAGGGCGCCGCAGCCGCCGGCGTGAACAGCGCGCGCTGCGCCGCGGCAGTCTTCATCGCCTCGGGAATCTGCCCGTCTTCCGGCAACGGGAAGGTGCCGGCAATATAGACCGCGCCGCCCGGCACGCGGAAGGACAGCAGACGGGCATTGCCCTGGAACCACTGGCCATAATCGTCATAGGGGCAATCCGCCGCATCGGTCACCAGCAGCCGCCAGATGCAGACGCCGAGCAGCATGCCCTCGGCCTCGCCGGCCGCAAGGGCCCGCAGCCGGCTGTAGCGGCCATCGGCGCCGACCAGCAGGTCGAAGCCACCCTCTCGCACCAGGCCGGTTTCGGTGCGGAACACCGGCACCAGGCGGCCGGCGGCGTCTTCCTCCAGCGCCTCCAGCGCATGGCCATGGCGCGTGCAGGCTGCCACCGGTGCGCGCAGCAAGCGGTAGAGTTCGGACCAGCGAATGCGAACCCCCGGCTCCTCCGCCACCTGCAGCAGGTCCAGGTCGAACAACCGGGTGCCGTCGGCCAGGTCGATGAACCAGCGCTGCCAGGGCAGCGATGCCGCGCGCAGCGCCGCATGGCGCGCAGGCAGGTGCAGGCGCAGCGCCTTCAACGCGTTGGGGCCGATATTGAGCCCGGTGCCGGATTCCGCCTGATCGCCAGGCGCCACACGCTCGAAGGCCTTCACGTCGAAGCCGTGCAGGCCCTCCGCCAGCAGGCTGCCCGCAACGCCGGTGCCGATGATGCCAATTCGCATGGAAGCCATCCAGGAAGTTGCGCCGGGCCGTGCAATCGGTGCGCCACACGCAGTATGCTCGCGCCATGCCCCAGCTTGCCATCCACCGCCTGCCCATGGCCCATCCGGGCGATCTGTCCGCCCTGCATGTGCTGCTCGAATCCGGTGCGGTGCGGGCGGGCGAGATCCGTGCGGTCATCGGCAAGACCGAAGGCAATGGCGGGCTGAACGACTTCACACGCGGCTACTTCACGCAATCCTTGATGCTGCTGCTGTCCGCCGCGACCGGTGCGGACCCCGTGGCGCTGGCCGCACGCATACCCTGCGTGCTGTCGGGCGGAACCGAGGGTGCGCTTTCACCACACTATCTGGTCTTTGCCGTGGATCGTGCGGCGACCGGCCAGCGTGGCCTGGCGATGGGCACCGCCTTCAGCGCGCCGAGACCACCCGCCGAGATCGGGCGGCAGGCGCAGATCACAGCGGTGGCGCAGGCGGTGCGGGACGCGATGGCCGATGCCGGGATTGCGCGTGCGGCGGATGTGGCGCTGGTGCAGGTGAAGGCGCCCTGCGCCCAGGCGCCGGGGCCGGAGGCGCGCAGCGCCGATCCGCGGGTGCTGATGGCGCTGTCGCGTGCCGCGGCGGCCTTCGGCGTGGGCCTGGCGCTGGGCGATATTCCCGAGGCGCGTGAGGCGGATCTGCTGCGCGACCTTGGCCGTTTCAGCAACCGCGCCAGCATTTCCTCCGGCATCGAGGTGACGGCGAATGAGGTGGTGGTGTTCGGCCAGGCGGATGGCTGGGTGCCGGGCCTTGTTGCTGGCGTGGCACCGATGGCGGATCTACTGGATCTGGAGGGCGTGGTCGCCGCCTTCCGTGCCGCCGGGCTGGATGCCGCCCCCTGCGTGCCCGCTGCGCAGCGCCCGCGGGTGCTCGGTGTGCTGGCGAAGGGCGAGCCGGAAAAGTCCGGCGCCATCCGTGGTTCGCGCCACACCATGCTCGGCGATACCGATCTTGATGCGCAGCGGCATCTGCGCGGCGCGCTAGGCGCCATCGTGGCCAGCGTCGCCGGCCATGGGCAGGTCTTCGTCAGCGGCGGGGCGGAGCATCAGGGGCCGCCGGGTGGCGGCCTGGTCTGCGTCTTCGCCCGCGCCGGCTGAACCGCTTCAGCGCGCCGCGTCCATCACCGCATGGGTCCAGGCGCCGGTCGGGGCGCGGGTGATGACGGGGGATTCGCCGCCCGAGGACAGCAGGGTCTGCACCGTGCGCTCGTAATCCGCCGGGTCCAGGCGGCCGCCGCCGGTGGTGTCCAGCAGCTTCGCGATCTCACCCATCATGCGGCGCTGATGCGCCTCCGTCTGCGCGCCGGAAGTGTCGTTGTCCAGCACGATCGCCGCCGCCGCGTCCGGGTTCTGCCGCGCCCAGTCCCAGCCCTGCATGGAGGCGCGGACGAAGCGGCCCATGCGGGCGAGGAAGGCGGCATCGCTCAGCCGGCTCTCGAGCACATACAGCCCATCCTCCAGCGTCGCCACGCCCTGGTCGGCATAGCGGAAGACGGTGAGCTGGTCCGGGCGGAAACCGCCATCGATGACCTGCCAGTATTCATTGTAGGTCATGGTGGAAACGCAATCCGCCTGGCGCTGCAGCAGCGGGTCCACGTTGAAGCCCTGGCGCAGCACGCGCACGCCGGCCGGCGTGCCATCGGTCGGCAGGTTCAGCCGCGCCATCCAGGCGAGGAAGGGGTACTCGTTGCCGGAGAACCAGACGCCCAGCGTCCGGCCACGCAGATCGGCCGGCGTGCGGATGCCGGTTTCCGCGCGGCAGGTCAGCATCAGGCCGG
>NZ_JAUYTS010000110.1 GCF_030695085.1 Falsiroseomonas sp.
GCAGGTTTCGGTCATGCCCCTCACCTCCAGCATGGGCAGGCCCAGGGCCGTCGACCACAGCATGATCCGCGCCGCCGAGATCCGCCCGCGCAACACCTTCACGGTCAGGAAATAGCCCGCGTACCAGAGCGCCGTCACCGCCGCGAAGACGTCGCCCAGCCGCGGGTTCGACCCCTGCCGCCCGTCGGCCCCCGCCGACATCGTCCAGGCCCCGAACAGGGCCAGGGCCAGGGCGGCGAGGAACAGGCCGCGCGGCCGCTCGCGGAACATCAGCCAGGCTGTGGCGGTGACGATCACCGGCGTCAGATTGGTCAGGGTGGTGGCGTTGGCCACCGAGGTGAAGGCGATCGAATAGTGCCAGAAGGCCAGGTCGAGGGTGAAGAACAGGGCCGCCAGCCCCATCAGCGGCGACGGCCGCCCGGGCCCGCGCCCCGCCGCCGTCTGTCCGGGCCGCCAGACCAGCAATAGCAGCCACGGCAGGGCGAAGGCGAACCGCCACATCCCCGCCGCCGCCGGGCCGGTGTCGGCCAGCCGCACGAGGATGGGGGCGAGGCCGAGCACCGCCGCCGCGGCGAGCAGAACCATCAGGGCGGCGGCGCGGGGGGTGGGCATGGCCCGCTGTAGCGCCGCGCGGGAGGGGGTGGAAGCACGGGTTTTCCTTCTCCCCTTGAGGGTGGAGGGCGACGCCCGACGGTGGCCGAGCGGAGCGAGATCGGATGAGGGGTGAGACACCCATGCGTCCGGGGGATCGCGTCTGCCCCTGGTGGTGTGCGTGCGGAAGCAGCCCCCTCATCCGGCCCTCCGGGCCACCTTCTCCCGCAAGGAAAGAAGGGCGATAAGCACGAATGCCCCGCAACCTGATCATCCTCACCGGCGCCGGCATCTCCGCCGAGTCCGGCGTCCCCACCTTCCGCGCCGACGACGGCCTGTGGCTGGGGCATCGGCTCGAGGATGTGGCGACGCCACAGGCCTTCGCCCGCGACCCGGCCCTGGTGCAGGACTTCTACAACCGGCGTCGCCGTCAGCTGCGGACCGTCCATCCCAACGCCGCCCACCACGCCCTCGCCGGGCTCGCCGCCCGTTGGGCCGGAGACTTCCTGCTGGTC
>NZ_JAUYTS010000120.1 GCF_030695085.1 Falsiroseomonas sp.
CACCAGCAACCGCAGCGACCGACCCGGCACATCCACCCCGTCGCGGATGGCATCGGTCCCCAGCAGGCAGCTGTCGCGCTCGGTGCGGAACACATCGACCAGCGCCCCCACATCCAGCGGATCGATATGTTGGGCATAAAGCGGCAGGCCCGCGCGGCCCAGCTCGGGGCCCAGCAGGCCATAGACCGCCTTCAGCCGGCGAATGGCGGTAAACAACCCCAGCGCCCCGCCGCCCGAGGCCAGGAACAGCGCCCGCATGGCCGCCGCCGTCCGGCGCGGATCGTCGCGCGGCACATCGGTGACCACGATCACCTTCGACTGGCTGGCATAATCAAACGGGCTTTCGACCTTCAGGGTGCGGACCGGCGTCTCCAGCCGCCCGGTGGCCGAGCGCAGCCGCGCCAGATGGAAGGGATCGTCGCCGAAATCGGGATCGGTCAGGGTGGCCGAGGTCACCAGCACCCCGTGCGACGGGCGGATCACGGTCGCTTCCAGCGGCTGGGTCGGATCGACCCAATGCCTCCGCAACGACACATCCGACAGCCGGCCAAAGGCGCTCTCGGCCGACAGCCAGTCGACGAACTCCGGGTCACCCGCCGCATCGCCCGACGCCAGATCGTTCAGCATGGCCCGCCACGACGGCAGGGTCATGCGCGCCCGCCGGTCCAGCCCGCGCAGCGCCCCCTCGATCCGCGCCCGGGCCCCGCCGTCCAGCGTCTCGGCCTCTTCGGTCAGCACATCCTCAAGGTGGCGCGACAGGGCCAGCAGCGGCGCCTCGACGGCGGCCAGCGCCTCGGCGGCCCTGGCGGCAGCCGTGATCAGGTCGGGGATGGCCGGGCGGGCGGCGCACTCCATGCCCTGATCTTCCGAGCCCCCGCGCGGATCGGCCCGCGCCCGCAGCTGGTCCAGCGCCGCGGCCAGAAACACCTCGACCGGCCCGGTCGGCGCACCCGACTCCGAGCCGCGCAGGATACGCGCCTGCGCTCCCTCACCCGGCAGGCGGGTGGCGGCGGCCAGCACATCGCCAAGCGCCTTGCGCGCTGCGCCATCGTCGCCGATCAGATCGCCCAGCCGCTGCTCCAGCCCGCGCCCCCGCCGGGCCCGCGTTTCCGGCCCCCGGATCCAGCGGCGCAGTTCGGCGGCCTCCTGTCCTGACAGGCTGGCGGAAAAGGCGCTGTCAGCGGCCTCGAACAGATGGTGGCCCTCGTCGAACACGATGCGCTTCAGGGCGGCGGTCTCGCTGTCCGTGGTCGGATGGCGGGCGGCGCGCGCTCCGTCAAAGGCGGCCTGCACCATGACCAGCGCATGGTTGGCAATCACCACATCGGCGTGGCGCGCGGCCCGCACCGTCTTTTCCACAAAGCACCGGCGATAGTGGGCACAGGCCGCGTGGATGCACTCGCCGCGCCGGTCGACCAGATTGGCGGGCGTCGGCTGGTGCGCGGCGGGCCCGGCATACAGCCCCGGCAGCCAGGCGGGAAAATCCCCGCCCGTCATGTCGCCGTCGGCACAGGCCCCGGCCCAGCGCGCCGTCAGGCCCAGCCCGACCACATCCCCCGCGCCCAGCTGGGCCTGCTGAACCATCTCCTGCAGGTTCAGCAGGCAGAGGTAGTTTTCACGCCCCTTCCTCACCACCACCCGCCGCCGCGTCTGCCCCTCATGATCGGGCAGGGCCAGACCCTCGCGCGCGATCTGGCGCTGCAGGGCGCGGGTATAGGTCGAGACCCAGACGGTGCCGTGGTTGCGCTCGGCCCACAGGGCGGCGGGCGCCAGATAGCCCAGCGTCTTGCCCGTGCCCGTGCCCGCCTCGGCCAGCAAGGCGCGCGGCTGGTCTTTCTGGTCGCGCGGCGAAAAGGCAAAGGCGGCCTCGGCGGCATAATCGGACTGGGTCGGCCG
>NZ_JAUYTS010000129.1 GCF_030695085.1 Falsiroseomonas sp.
TTGCCGCCGCCGCCCGCCCCGGCGCCGCCCACGCCCGTCGCCACGCCCGGCACCAGCGCCACGCCGCCGGTGGCCCGGCCGGAGGAACGCTCGACCAGCGTGCTGAACACGCTGGAGCGGCTGCGCCAGCAGCAGGCGGCCAACCGCCCGCCCACCGCCCGGCCCGCCGCACAGCCCGCCCGTCCGGCCGCGCCCGGCGGCGCGCCGAATGCGACGGACCAGCTCAATGCCGGCGAGCGCGCCGCGATCGGGGAGCGGGTGGGCGAATGCTGGCGGGTGGACCAGGGCATGCTCGGGCTGTCCGAGATGCGCGTCAGCCTGGTTGCCATTGTCGATCGTGAAGGCGTGATCCGGAATGTGTTGCCCGGACCCGAGGGGGTACCGAGCGAACCGCGCGCCCGCGCGCTATACGAACAGGCGCGCCGCGCGTTGCGGGACCCGGCCTGCAGCCCGCTTCCGGTGCCGCCGGGCCGCCTGCAGGCGGGTGAAAACCGCTTCCAGTTCAATTTCTCGCCGAGGGGATTTCTCCGATGACCATGCCGGACTTCGGCTTCACACGGCGCAGAGTCTTTGCGGGCCTGGGTGGCACGGTGGTGGCCAGCCTGCTGCCTGATTTCGCCCTGGGCCAGCAGGCCCCCACCACCGTCATCGACGTGACCCGCGCGCGGACGGACCCGGTGCCGATCGCCGTGCCGGACATGGCGGGCGCCGGGCCGGATGCCACGCGCGTGGGGCGCGACATCGCCCGCGTCATCCAGGACAATCTCCGCAATTCCGGGCTGTTCCGCCCGGTGGCCCGCCAGGCCTTCATCCAGACGCCGGAAATGGCGGCCGCCAATCCGCGCTTCCAGGATTGGCGGGTGATCGGCGCCCATGCGCTGACCACCGGCCGGGTCGAGGAATCCGGCGGCCGCCTGCGGGTGGAATTCCGCCTGTGGGATGTGCTGGCGGATACGCAGCTGCAGGGCACCGCCTTCACCGCGCCAGCGGCGCAATGGCGCCGAATCGCCCACCTGATCAGTGACGTGATCTATGAGCGGCTGCTGGGCGAGAAGGGCTATTTCGACACGCAGATCGTCTACATCGCCGAATCCGGCCCGCGCGACCGCCGCACGCGCCGCATGGCGCTGATGGACCAGGACGGCCAGAACCACCGCTTCCTGACCGATGGCAGCTTCCAGGCCCTGACGCCGCGCTTCCACCCGACGGCGCGGCAGGTCGCCTTCATGTCCTATTTCCGCAACCAGCCGCGGGTCTATCTGTTCAACCTGGACAGCGGCCAGCAGCAGGTGCTGGGCAGCTTCGGCGGCATGACCTTCAGCCCGCGCTTCGCCCCCGACGGCCGCAGCGTGATTCTCTCGGCCAGCCGGGGCGGGGACGCGAATATCTTCTCGGTGGATATCGCCAGCCGCCGCGAACGGCAGCTCACCTCCGGCGGGTCGCTGGATGTCTCGCCCTGCTATTCGCCGGATGGCACGCAGATCGTCTTCAACTCGGACCGTGGCGGCGACCAGCAGCTTTATGTCATGTCCGCCGATGGCGGCGGGGCGCGGCGCATTTCCTTCGGCAATGGGCGCTATGCGACCCCGGTCTGGTCGCCGCGCGGCGACCTGATCGCCTTCACCCGCATCAGCTCCGGCCAGTTCGCCATCGGGGTGATGCGGCCGGATGGCTCGGGCGAGCGGATTCTCAGCGAGGGCTGGTCGATGGAGGGCCCGACCTTCGCGCCGAATGGCCGCGTGCTGGCCTTCTACCGGGAAACCCCGGCGCGCGACGCGCGCGGCGGCGGCTATTCCTCCCGCCTTTCGCAGATCGATATCGCGGGCTTCAACGAACGGCAGATCGTGACGCCGACGGATGCTTCGGACCCGGCCTGGAGCCCCTTGCTCTCCTGACAACCGGTTGTTCACCTCCGCCGCGCCAGGATCCGGCGCGGCGGAGGTAACCTGCCTTGTTCCTGCCGCACAATTTCTTGATCATGTCGGGCCGTCGGTGTGGCCCGCCCACTTCGTGCCCCGATCCGTGCTTCCCATTTGTACCATGCCAATCCTCGAAGGGTTCCGATTCCCATGAACACCAAGCTCCTCGGCGCGTTCGCCGCCGTGGTCCTGCTCTCCGCCTGCGGCAGCAGCACGGAGCAGTCCTCCGCAGCCACCGGCGGCGGCGCCGAGACCACCACCAGCGGTCCGCGCCCGGGCAGCCAGGAAGACCTGGTGGCCAATATTGGCGACCGCGTGTTCTTCGACACCGACCGCAGCAACATCCGCGCCGACCAGCGCGTGGTGCTGGACCGCCAGGCCGGCTGGCTGGCACGCTTCCCGCAGGTGCAGGTGGCGGTCGAGGGTCATGCCGATGAGCGCGGCACCCGCGAGTACAACCTGGCGCTCGGCCAGCGCCGTGCCAATGCGGCGCGCGATGTGCTGGTGGCCGGTGGCGTCGCCCCGGCGCGGGTTGACACCATCTCCTACGGCAAGGATCGCCCGGCCGCGCTCGGCTCGAACGACCAGGCCTGGTCGCAGAACCGCCGCGCCGTCACGGTGGTGCGCTGAGTCGCCGGGGCGAACCGGCAGGGGGCCTTTTCGCCAAGGCTCCCTCCGCTTTGCCCTGGACTCTCACGGCACTTCGTTGACGCGGCCACTGGCCCCGGATGCGGCGCTGCCGTATCCGGGGCATTGCCGCAGCATGAAGGAGCCCCGCATGCGACTATTCCGAACCGCCCTGCTCGGCCTTGGCCTCTCGATCTTCGGCCTGTTGCCAGCCCAGGCGCAGATGGAGACGCGGGAGGGCATCGCCCTGCAGAACCAGATCCTGCAATTGCGGCAGGAGGTGGAGATGCTGCGCCGTGGCGGCGTCACCGCCATGCCGGCGCCGATGACCGCCCCCTCCGCCCTCGGTGGCCGCCCGGTGCCGCCGGGTGGCGCGCCGCAGACCGAACTGGTTGGCGCGCTGCTCGACCGCGTCGCGCGGCTTGAGGAGGAACTGCGCAGCGTGCGCGGCCGCGCCGAACAGTCCGAGTTCCGCGAACGCACCCTGCAGGAACGGCTGGAGAAGCTGGAAGGCGATGTCGATTTCCGCCTCCAGCAGATCGAGGGCCAGCGCCAGGGCAGCGCCACG
>NZ_JAUYTS010000123.1 GCF_030695085.1 Falsiroseomonas sp.
CGCCACCCTGGCCCAGGCCCGCGCCACTGAAGCCGGCTGCCGCGACAGCCGCGCCACCCTGGCGGCCGAGGCCGGGCGCATCGACCAGCGCCAGGCCGCGATTGGCCCGGAACGCGCCGAATGGGCACGCCGCAAGGCGGAAGCCGCCGGTCGCCGCCAGGACCTGGCCAGCCGCGCCGCCGCCGCCGCCGCCGAACGCGACGCCCTGGCCGAGGCGCCGGAGACCGCCGCGGCGCAACGCGCCACCGCCGGAAGGGCGCTGGCCGAGGCCGAGGCAGCGCATGCCGCCGCCGCCGCCGCGCTGACCGCCGCCGAGACCGAGGACCGCGACTCGGCGCTCGCCCGCCGCAGCGCCGATGCCGCCTTCGCCCAGGCGCGGGAAGCACAGCTGCGCGCCGAGGGTGCCGCCGGCCAGGCCGAGGCGGCGGCGCTGGCGGTGGAGGAACGCATCGTCGAACGGCTCGGCGAGGGCCACCCACCGCTGCCCGAGACTGAGGCGGAACTGACCGACCAGACGGAAGAAAAAGCCCGCCGCAAGATGGAGCGGCTGACCCGCGAGCGGGAGGAGATGGGGCCGGTCAATCTGCGCGCCGAGGCGGAGTTGAACGACCTCGACGCGACGCGCGCGCGGATCGAATCGGAGCGGCAGGAAGTGGCCACCGCCATCGCCAAGCTGCGCGGCGTCATCGGCCATCTGAACCGGGAGGGCCGCGAGCGGCTGCGCGTGGTCTTCGACAAGGTGGATACGGAATTCCGCGCCTTGTTCACCCGCCTGTTCGGTGGCGGCCGCGCGCATCTGGCGCTCACCGGCTCCGACGACCCGCTGGAGGCGGGGCTGGAGATTTTCGCGGAGCCGCCGGGCAAGAAGCTGTCCTCGCTGAACCTGCTCTCGGGCGGCGAACAGGCGCTGACGGCGCTGTCCCTGGTGTTTGCCGTGTTCCGCTGCAACCCCGCCCCGGTCTGCGTGCTGGACGAGGTGGATGCACCGCTGGACGACGCCAATGTGGAACGGCTGTGCGACCTGCTGGAGGTGATGGCGGCCGGCGATGCCGAGGGGCCCGATGCGAAAGGCTTGGGTGGTACGCGTTTCCTGATCGTCACCCACCATCCGCTGACCATGGCGCGGATGCACCGCCTGTATGGCGTGACCATGCAGGAACGCGGCGTCTCCCGCCTGCTGAGCGTGGATTTGCAGCGCGCGGTGGAGATGGTCGAGGGCGCGCCCGCCTGAGGCGAGGCGCTGTCTGGTGCGGTTAACGAAATCGTGATCATGTTGTCGCAGGATGGGCACCCGCCGCGAAAGATTCGCGCGCACCTCAACGCTCCCGAGGGTCCGCATGCGACGTCGCGCCCTGGCTGCCCTTCCGATCGTCGCGGCGCTGGCCGGTGCCGAAGCCCGGGCGCAGCCTCGCCCCGTCCTTCGCGTTACCGGCCGCATTGACGGCGACGCGCGCGATTTCAGCCTGGCGGCGCTGGAAGCGCTGGGCATGGTGGATATGGCCACCCGCACCACCTGGACGGGGCCGGAGCTGCTGCAGTTCAGCGGCGTGCCGCTTGCCACCCTGCTGCGCGCCTGCGGCGCCACGGGCCAGTCGCTGCACATTCATGCGCTGAACGATTATGCGGTGAACGTGCCGGTCGCGGATGCGCATGACAATGCGGCGCTGCTGGCGACCCGGCAAGGCGGGGCGCCGCTGCGCATCCGGGACCGCGGCCCGATCTGGCTGATCTATCCCTGGAGCGCGCGGCCGGAACTTGATGCGCCGGTCTTCCGCGACCGGGCCATCTGGCAGATCCGGCAGATCGACGTGGCCTGAGCGCCGCGCGATGAAAATTCATGCTGGCGGGACGTGGCGGGCAAGGCTGGCGCGCCTCGCCCGCCGCCGTGCGACCTTCGCTCTCCTGCTGGGCGCGGGCGTGCTGTTCGTGCTGTCGATCGGCGCGTCCCTGCAGCAGGCGCGGGAACAATTCCGCCTCGAAGCCGGCAGCCAGCGCGTCTCCATCTGGTTCAGCACCCAGGCGCTGGTGGAACTGCACCGCTTCCGCACGGCGCTGCTGCGCTTCGATCGCGAGGAGCCGGGCTGGGACCGCGACCGGCTTTCGGAACGCTACGAGATTCTGCTGAGCCGCCTGCCGCTGCTGCAGGATGCGGAGGAAGCGCGAACCCATTCCATCCAGGATCGCCGCGACATTATCGTCGGGCTGCAGGCGGCGCTGGAGCAGGTGGAGCCGGATATCCTCGGCATGTCACCTGGCGATATCGCCCTGCGGGCCCGTATCGAGGCGGTGGCGGATGAGGCGGACCTGCTGCTGACCGGCCTGAACCTGGCGCTGCACACGGAACGGCGCCTGGCGGTGGAGGAGGCACGGGCCAGCGCGCGCCGCCTCGGGGTGTTCTTCGTGGTCAGCCTGGCCGGGCTGCTGCTGGGTGCGCTGCTGCTGCTGCTGCTGATCGCGCGCAGCGCCCGCCGGGCGGCGGAGGCGGAACGAACCTTGCGCGTGCTGGTGGATTCGCTGCCCATCGGCATCGCCGCCTTCGACCCGGAAGGCCGGCTGGTGCTGATGAACGAGACCGGCCTGGCCCTGGCCCGGCTGAACCGGGAGGAGGATGCGCTGGGCCGGCGGGCCAGCGAAATCGGCGGCAACCCCGCGGCGGATGCCGATGTGGCGCGGGTGGTGGCGCAGCGGGTTGCCCTGCCGCCCCGGGAAAGCCGCCTGATCCATCGCGACGGCACCGAGCGCACCCTGCTGGTGTCCTCCGCGCCGGTTTTCGGCGCCGGCGGCAATCTGGTGCGTGTGGTGCGCGTGGCGCTGGATGTCACGGAACAGCGCGAGGCCGACCGCCGCATCCGCCACCTGGCGGAGCATGACGCACTGACCGACCTGCCGAACCGCCTGTTGTTCGGCACCCGGTTGAAGGCGCAGCTCGGCCATGCGGCGGAGGGGCGGATGGTGGCGGTGCATTGCATCGACCTCGACCACTTCAAGGAAGTGAATGACAGCCTGGGCCACCCGGTGGGCGACCAGCTGCTGCTCGCCGCCTCCGCGCGCATGCGGGCGGCGATGCGCCAGGGCGACCTGCTGGCGCGGCTCGGCGGTGACGAATTCGCCGTGATCCAGCCGGGCCTCGCCAACGGGTCCGAGGCGCGGCTGCTGGCGGAACGGCTGGTGGCGGTGCTCGGCCAGCCCTACCGGCTGCAGGGCTACACGCTGCGCGCCGGGGCCAGCATCGGCACCGCGATCGCGCCGCAGCACGGCGTGACGGTGGAAAGCCTTCTCAGCCGCGCCGACATCGCGCTGTACCGCGCCAAGGCGGCGGGCCGCGGCCGCGCCACGGTCTTCAGCATGGAACAGGAAGAAGGCCTGCGGGAGCGCCGGCAGATGGAGGAGGATCTGCGCCAGGCCCTGGCGCTGGGCCAGCTCTCGCTGGTGTTCCAGCCGAAATTCGTCCTTGCCACCGGGCTGATGAAGGGCTGCGAGGCGCTGCTGCGCTGGAACCATCCGGAGCGGGGCCTGATTTCCCCTGGCTTGTTCATCCCGGTGGCGGAGGAAACAGGGCTGATCCACCCGATCACCCAGCTCGTGCTCGACCTGGCCTGCCGCCAGGCCATGGCGTGGCGGGCGCAGGGGTTGGAGGTGCCGGTGGCGGTGAACCTCTCGGCTGGGCATTTCGGCGCCGAGCAGGGCGTGCGGCTGGTGCAGCAGGCGCTGTCGGCCACCGGCTGCGACCCGGCGCTGCTGGAGGTGGAGGTGACGGAAGGCGTCTTCCTGCGCAGCGCGGAGGCGGCGACCCGCAGCTTCCAGGCCTTGCGGACGATGGGTGTGCGGGTGGCGCTGGATGATTTCGGCACCGGCTATTCCTCGCTCGGCTACCTCCAGCACCTGCCCTTCGATGTCATCAAGGTGGACCGCACCTTCATCGCGGGGCTGGAGCAGCAGGCGCGCAGCGCCCCTGGCGCCGGGCGGCGTATCGTCGATGCCATCCTGCGGCTGGCGCATGGCCTGGGTGCGGAGGTGGTAGCCGAGGGCGTGGAGACGCAGGGCCAGCTGGCCGTGCTGCGTGAACTGGGCTGCGACCATGTGCAGGGCTTCCTGCTCGGCCGGCCGGTTGCGGCCGAAACCCTGGCGGTGCTGGCGCGCCAACCGCCGGACCCGATGCTGGGCCGCAGCGCCGCTTGACCCGGCCGGCCGCCGCCCGCGACAGTGCGCGAAGGCGGGCCAACCGCCAGTGCATGGGGGAAACCAATTCATGACGAAATGTCTGACGACACGTCGCGTCCTGCTCGGCGCCGCGCTGGCGCTGCCCGCTTTGTCCGGCGCCCGGGCGCAGGAAGCCTGGCCGGAACGCCCGGTCCGCATGGTGGTGCCCTTCCCGCCGGGCCAGGCGGCCGATTTGTTCGCCCGTGTCATGGCGGAGGAACTCTCGAAGCGCTGGCCGCAGCGCGTGGTGGTGGAAAACCGCGCCGGCGGCGCCGGGGCCATCGGCATGGATGCCGTGGCGCGCGCCACGCCGGATGGCTACACGCTGGGCATCGGCACCTCGGGCACGCTGGGGGTCAATCCGTCCGTCATGTCGCGGCTGCCCTATGACGCGGAGAAGGATTTCGCCGCGATCACCAACATTTTCACCCTGCCGCTCGTCTTCGTCGCGCATCCAAGCTTCGAGGCGAATGACATGGCAGGCCTGGTGGCGCTGGCGAAGGCGCAGCCGGGGATGGTGCAATACGCCTCCGCCGGGCCGGGCACGGCGCAGCACATGACGGCGGAGATGCTGGCGCACCGGCTGGGCCTGCGGATGCAGCATGTGCCCTATCGCGGCAGCGGCCCGGCCATGGCGGATCTGCTGGGCGGCAACGTCAAGGTGATGGTGGACAGCCTGGCCTCCGCCCTGCCGCATGTGCAGGCCGGGCGGATCAAGGCGCTGGGCGTCACCGGCAGCAGCCGCGCGCCGCAGATGCCGGAGGTGCCGACGGTGGCCGAGACCGTCTCGCCGGGTTTCCAGGCACTCGGCTGGTCCGGCATCGTCGCCCCGGCCGGGACGCCGGCGGCGATCATCCGCAAGGTCAACGCCGATGCGGTGGCGATCCTGCGCGACCCGGCGATCGCCGCGCGCATGGTCCAGCTCGGCGGCTTCCCGGACCCCGGCACGCCGGAGGAATACGGCGCCTTCATCCGGGCGGAGATCGCCAAGTGGCGGGAAGTGGCGCGGGCGGCGAATGTGCGGCTGGATGGCTGAAGCCATCGCTTAGCGGCGCGGCACAGGCCGCGGCGGCCATCCGGCCGCTCGCCCGCCTCCAGCGGGCGCAGGTCGCGCCATTCTGTCGCGAACAGGGCTGATGGACTGGCGCGGCAAGTTCACCGCCGCGCCGGTTGACGGCAGCGGCCGGCGGGCGCGTGTTGGCTGCATGCGTCTGTTCCGATTCTTCGAGACCGCCGTCGACCCCGTCGCCCCGCCGGGCCGTCCTGCCGCAAGGTGGCTGGGCCGGCCGGTGCCGGAGACCCCGCCGCCTGCCAATCTGGTCGGCTTCTACTGGCATTTCGCCCGCCAGGCGCGGGCCCTGTTCGGGCTGCTATTCGCCACCGGGCTGACCGTCGCGCTGCTCGACCTGCTGATCCCGATCTTCATCGGCCGGGTGGTGGGGCTGCTGGAGGCGCATGGACCGGCGCTGATCTGGGAAGATGCGGGCTGGACCCTGGCCGGCATGGCGGCGGTGCTGCTGCTGGCCCGGCCGGCGGCCATCCTGTGCCAGAACCTGGTGACGCAGCAGGCGATCATCCCGGCCGTCACCTCCATGATCCGCTGGCAGAGCCATTGGCAGGTGATCCGCCAGGGCTGGGCTTTCTTCCAGGAGGATTTTGCGGGGCGTATCGCCAACCGGGTGATGCAGGCCGGCCCGGCGCTGCGGGAAAGCGTGGTGCAGTCGGTGAATGCCGTCTGGTACATCCTGGTCTACGGCACCGGGGCGGTGCTGGTGCTTTCGGCCACTGACTGGCGCCTCGCCATCCCGATCCTGGTCTGGTTCGCATTGTATGCCACGCTGCTGCGGCTGATCGTGCCGCGGATGCGCGACCGCGCCCGCAAGGCCAGCGAGGCGCGCAGCCTGCTGACCGGCCGTGTGGTGGACAGCTACACCAACATCGTCACCGTCAAGCTGTTCGCCCGGGCCGAGCAGGAGGATGCCTGGGTGCGGGAGGGGGTGGAACAGCTCAACCGCGACTTTGCGAGGCAGACGCGGCTGGTGACGCTGAACGGCTTCCTGCTGTCCACGCTGAATGCCTGCATGCTGACCTCCACCGCCGGGCTTTCGATCTGGCTGTGGTCGCAGGGCGAGATCCCGCTGGCGGTGGTGGCTTCCGCTTTGCCGATGGCCTGGCAGATCGCCAACATCTCCGGCTGGGTGGCCTTCAACGTGGCGGGCATCTTCGAGAATATCGGCGTGGTGCAGGAAGCCATGGGCAGCATCGCGGTGCCGCGCACGGCGCCGGATGCGCCGGATGCGCGCACGCTGGTGGTGCCGCAAGGCGCCATCCGGTTCGAGGATGTGCGCTTCGGCTATGGCCGCGTCGGGGCACCCGGTTTGCCCTCGCGCGGTGCCGTGTTGCATGATTTCAACCTGGACATCGCGCCGGGGGAACGCGTCGGGCTGGTTGGCCATTCGGGGGCGGGCAAAACCACGGCCATCAACCTGCTGCTGCGCTTTTTCACCCCGGAAGGCGGGCGCATCCTGGTGGATGGCCAGGACATCGCCGGGGTCACCCAGGAAAGCCTGCGGACCTCGATCGGCGTGGTGACGCAGGACACGGCGCTGCTGCACCGCTCGATTCTGGAGAACATCCGCTATGGCCGGCCCGATGCCAGTCCGGCGGAGGTGGTGGAGGCGGCGAAGCGGGCGGAGGCGCATGATTTCATCATGGCGCTGTCCGATTGGCGCGGCCGCACGGGGTACGACGCGCATGTGGGCGAACGCGGGGTGAAGCTCTCGGGCGGCCAGCGCCAGCGCGTGGCGATCGCCCGCGTGCTGCTAAAGGACGCGCCCATCCTGCTGCTGGATGAGGCGACGAGTGCGCTCGACTCGGAGGTGGAGGCGGCGATCCAGGCCAGCCTGGAACGGCTGATGGCCGGCAAGACCGTGATCGCCGTGGCGCACCGCCTGTCCACCCTGGCGCGGATGGACCGGCTGGTGGTGCTGCATGAGGGGGGCGTGGCCGAACAGGGCAGCCACGCCCAGTTGCTGGCCGCCGGCGGGGTCTATGCGCGGCTCTGGCAGCGGCAATCGGGGGGATTCATTGGTGAATGAGGCCGCGCCAGCTTTCGTGCTAACCATGTTGCAGCGCGTTCATCACCTTGACACTCCTGCCCCTAAGCCGTAGGAGCGGGCCGCCTTCCGGGCGGGGCGACCGCGGGGGAGAGCGACGGGTGGCGGAAGACGACGGCTTCGAGCAAAGGCTCCGGCAGGCCCGGGCAAGGCAGGGTATGGACCCCAAGCCGAGCCCGATCGGTCCCTTGTCGGGCAGTAGCGCGAGTGTCGGTTTCCGTGCCGGTGTCGAAGTGGTTTCGGCGCTGGTCGTGGGCGTGGCCCTTGGCTGGTACCTGGATCGCTGGCTTGGCACCTGGCCGTGGCTTTTCCTGCTGTTCTTCGTGTTCGGCAGCGTTGCTGGCGTTTTGAACGTGTTTCGTCTGTTCAGCCCGCGGCGCGGTGCCGGGAAGCAGGATTAGAGGCTGCCGCATCGCGGCACATGAGGTTCCCCGTGCGTAGGGGGACGGGAGATTGCGAGTGGCCGCCGAATCCGGATCGATCGACGCGCTGAGCCAGTTTCAGCTGACCCCCGTCTTCGGGCCGATCGGCGCCGCTGTCGGGTTTTCGCAGTCCAACGCGCATATGCTGCTGGCCGCCGGCCTGATCACGGCGCTGATCATGTTCGGCATGGCCGCCCGTGCGGTGGTGCCGGGGCGCCTGCAGTCGCTGGCCGAAGCCTCCTACGAATTCGTCTATGGCATCGTGGACAGCCAGGTGGGGCATGGCGGCAAGCGCTTCTTCCCCTTCGTCTTCACGCTGTTCATGTTCGTGCTGTTCGGCAACATGCTGGGCCTGTTCCCCTACGCCTTCACCTATACCAGCCATCTCGCGGTGACCTTCGGCCTGGCGCTGATCGTTTTCGTGGTGATCACCGCGGTGGCGCTGGCGCTGCATGGCCGGAAGTTCTTCGGCTACTTTTTCCCCGAGGGTGCGCCGCTGTGGCTGGCGCCGATCATCGTGCCGGTCGAGGTGGTGTCCTACCTCTCGCGCCCGGTGAGCCTCTCGGTCCGTCTGTTCGCCAACATGGTCGCCGGCCACGTGCTGCTGAAGGTGTTCGCCACCTTCGTGGTCATGCTCGGGGCGCTCGGCGCGGTGGGGCCCTTCGTGGCCACGCTGCCGCTGGCGGTGAACGTGCTGCTGATCGGGTTCGAGATCCTGGTGGCCTTCCTCCAGGCCTATGTCTTCGCGATCCTGACCAGCATCTACCTCCACGACGCGGTGCACCTGCACTGAGCCCAGCCGGCCCAGAAGCGGGCGCATCGCGCGCCGGACCCTGAGACCCAACCCTTTTAAGACATCGAAAAGGATCACTTTCATGGAAATCGTGCTTGCTGCGAAGGCGATCGGTGCCGGCATCGCTGTCCTCGCCCTGTTCGGCGTGGGCCTGGCGCTCGGCAACATCTTCTCCACGCTGATCGCCTCCGTGGCCCGCAACCCGGCGGCGCGCGACGTGGTGTTCCCGATCGGCATCCTGGGCTTCGCCCTGACGGAAGCCGTGGCGCTGTTCGCACTGCTGATCGCCTTCCTGATCCTGTTCGCCTAAATCCCGTGCCGGCACCTGCCGGCCGGGTTCTGCGATAGGGCGCGCCGCCCAAGGGGGGTTGGCGCGCATCAGGGACGTTGACGGGGAACACCATGCCGCAGCTCGATTTCGGCAACCCGCTGATGATCGCCCAGATCGTCTGGTTGCTGATCATCTTCGGAGTCCTCTACTACGTGCTCGCCACCTACGCGCTGCCGCGCGTGGAGGCGGTGCTGGAGGATCGCCGGCGCCGGATCGAGGGTGACCTCGAGGCCGCGCAGGCTGCGAAGGCGGAAGCCGATGCCGCCATCGCCGCGCATCATGCGGCGACCAGCAAGGCACGGGCGGAAGCCCAGGCGGCCATTGCCGCCGCCATGCAATCGGCCCAGCTCGAGGCCGCGCAGCGGTCCGAGGCGCTGGCCGCGCGCCTGGCCGAACAGATTAACGCCGCCGAGGCCCGGATCGCCACGGCGCGTGATTCGGCCATGGGTGCGCTGCGCCAGGTCTCCACCGACACCACGGAGGCGCTGCTGCAGCGCCTGACCGGCCAATCCGAGCAGGCCGCCGTGGGGCCCGCCGTCGATCGCGCCCTCGCCGCCCGCGGCCTGGGCTGAGGAGCGCCGACATGTCCTACGGTTATGCATATTTCTGGCAGGACCCGAAGTTCTGGGTCGCCATGTCCTTCGTGCTGTTCGTGCTGCTGTTCGGCAAGCTGGCATGGAGCCGCATCACGGCGATGCTGGACGCCCGCGGCGCCCGCATCGAATCCGAACTGACCCAGGCCGCGCGCCTGCGCGTCGAGGCGGAGGCGATGCGCAAGCAGGCCGAGGCCGACCGTGCCGCCGCGCTGGCGGAAGCCGAGGACATGATCGCCCGCGCCCGCGTCGAGGCCGGCCGCGTGGCCGAGGCCGCGGCGCTGGAAGCCGAGCAAACCGCCAAGCGGCGTGAACGCATGGCGCTGGACCGCATCGCCGCCGCCGAGGCCAGCGCGCTGGCGGAAGTGCGCAACGCCGCCGCCGACGTCGCGGCTGCCGCGGCGCGGGACGTGCTGGCGCAGACCATGGACGCCGAGAAGGACGCGGTGCTGATCGACCGCGCAGTGGCCGATCTGCCTCGCGCGCTCCGCGCGGCCTGACGCCTTCCGCGCTCTCATACGCTTCATCCTGCGCGTTTTGACGGGGATCTTTCGGGGTCCCCGTTTTGCTTTTCGGTCGTTCACCCTTAGTCTGGCCGCACGGATTCCTCAGGAGATCTTCGTGCGCCGACATATTCTGGCCGCAGCCCTTTTTGCGGGCACCGCCTTGTCCATGCCCGTCACTGCCCAGGCCAATCTCTTCCGCTGGGCCAATGACGGCGACGTCAATTCTATGGACCCCTATGCCCGGCAGGAAACCTTCCTGCTGATGTTCAACGGCAACATCTATGAGCCGCTGGTGCGCCGGAACCGGCAGTTGCAGGTCGAGGCCGCGCTGGCCGAGCGCTGGGAACAGCCCAGCCCGACCGTCTGGCGCTTCCATCTGCGCCGCGGCGTGACCTTCGAGGATGGCACGCCCTTCACGGCGGAAGATGTCGTCTTCTCCTACACCCGGGCCAAGGCGCAGGGCAGCAATGTGGGCGGCAGCCTGGCCAGCGTGAAGGAAGCGCGCGCCATCGACAGCCACACGCTGGAGATCGAGACCACGGCGCCGAACCCGATCTTCCTGGAGGAGATCACCGGCATCGGCATCATGTCCCGGCGCTGGGCGGAGGCGAACAACGCCACCCGCAGCGCCGACCTGACCACGGGCGCCGAGAACTTCGCGACGCGCAACGCCATGGGCACCGGCCCCTTCCGCCTGGTGAGCCGGGAGCCGGATCGCCGCACCGTCCTCGCGCCCAATCCCGGCTGGTGGGACCGGCCGGAGCACAACCTGACTCGCGTCGAGTTCAACGTCATCGCCAATGACGCGACGCGCGTTGCCGCCCTGCTCTCGGGCGAGGTGGACATGGTCTACACCGTGCCGCCGCAGGACACGCAGCGCCTGTCGCGGACCAATGGCATCACCATCCACCAGCAGGCGGAACTGCGGACCATCTATTTCGGCTTCGACCAGAGCCGGGATGAGTTGCTGAAATCCGATGTGCGCGGCCGCAACCCGTTCCAGGATGTGCGGGTGCGCCGCGCCTTCAACCACGCGATCGACCGTGCCAGCATCGTCCGCACCGTCATGCGCGGCCAGGGCCGCGCCACCGGGCTGATGATCGGCCCGGGCGTCAACGGCCACACGGATGCGCGCGACCAGATCCCGGAATACAACCCGGACCTCGCCCGGCGCCTGATGACCGAGGCCGGCTACCCGAACGGCTTCGGCGTGACGCTGGACTGCCCGAACGACCGTTATGTGAATGACGAGGCGATCTGCACCGCGGCGGTTTCCATGCTCGCCCGCATCGGCGTGCGCGTCACGCTGAACGCGCAGACCCGCGCCCGCTACTTCGCCGAGATCCTGGGCCCGCGCTACAACACCAGCTTCTACATGCTGGGCTGGACCCCCAACACCTACGACGCGCACAACGCCTTCTTCAACCTGATGGCGTCGCGTGAGGGCAACCGCGGCATGTTCAATGTCGGCGGCTTCAACAACGCCCGCTTTGATGAGCTGGTCGGCCAGATGGCGACGGAAACCGATGCCACCCGTCGCGCCGGCATGATCGAGGAGGCGCTGCGGATCCACACCGAACAGGCGGGCCATGTGCCGTTGCACCAGCAGACGGTGATCTGGGCGGCGCGCAGCAACATCCAGCTGCAGCAGCTGGCCGACAACTGGTTCCCGATGCGCTTCGTCCGCGTCGGCAACTGAGCCTCCATGGGGGCGCCGCCATATGGCGCCCCCATCCACTACGGCAGCGAACCTTACCTTTTATGCCTGGGGCGCATGGGTGCAATGTTAGCTTTGGTGGCTCCCGGGCGCATGGCTGTTGCGATAGCATCGGCCCACACGCAATAAAAACCGAGAGCGACAGACGCCATGACCCAGTTTCCCACCACCCTGACCCGCAGCCCGAAGCCGCGCCAGCCGGATGCCGCGCTGGCTTTCGGCAAGACCTTCACCGACCACATGTTCCTGATGGACTATGAGGAGGGGAAGGGCTGGCATGACCCGCGCATCGTCCCCTACGGCCCGCTCAGCATGGACCCGGCGACCACGGTGCTGCACTACGCCCAGGCGGTGTTCGACGGGCTGAAGGCCTATCGTGGCGCCGACGGCACCATCCGGCTGTTCCGCGCCCAGCGCCATGCCGAACGCCTCGGCAAATCCTGCGCCGGCCTCTGCATCCCGCCGATCCCGGCAGACCTGGTGCGGCAGAGCTTCGAGGCGATTGTCGGCGTGGACCATGACTGGGTGCCGCGGACGGAGGGCACCAGCCTGTATATCCGACCGACCGTGATCGCGACCGATGTGATGCTCGGCGTGCACCCGTCGCACAGCTACACCTATTTCGTCATCTGCTCGCCCGTGGGGGCCTATTACAAGGAAGGCGTGAAGCCGGTGCGGATCCTGGCGACGGATACGCATGTGCGCGCCGTGCAGGGCGGCCTGGGCGAATCCAAGGCCGCCGCCAACTACGCCGCCTCGCTGTCCGCGCAGCAGGAGGCGGAGCGCCAGGGCTTCACCCAGGTGCTGTGGCTGGATGGGGTGGAGCGCCGCTGGATCGACGAGGTCGGCACCATGAACATCATGATGAAGATCGGCGATGAGGTGGTGACCCCGCCGCTGGCCGGCACCATCCTGGATGGCGTGACCCGCAATTCCATCCTGACCCTGCTGCGCGACTGGGGCCACACCGTCTCCGAACGCCGCATCAGCATCGAGGAGGTGATGCAGGCCGGGCGGGAGGGCAAGCTGGTCGAGATGTGGGGCACCGGCACCGCCGCCGTGGTCTCCCCGGTCGGCGAGCTGGGCTACAAGGGCGACCGGATCAGCATCGGCAATGGCAGCACCGGCAGCCTGACGCAGAAGCTGTATGACAGCATCATCGGCATCCAGTACGGCCGCCTGCCGGACGCCCATGGCTGGATGAGCACGGTGCCGGTGCCGGTCGAGGCCTGAAACACCGGGGCCGGGGGGGACGGTTGGCTAAGCCTCGTCCCCGCCCTCCAGCCGGTCGATGTCGTCATCCGAGAAGCCGAAATGATGCGCGATCTCATGGATCAGCACGTTGCGGACCAGGCGGAACAGATCCTCCCCGGTCTCCACCCATTCCAGCAGGATGGGTTCGCGATACAAGGTGATGGTGTCCGGGTCGCCGGGCGCGTCGAAGACGCTTTTCTGCGTCATCGGCGTGCCACGATACAGGCCGGTCAGTGCCCAGGGGCTCTCGAAGCCGAGTTCCGCCGCGGTCTCGTCATCCGCCACCTCCTCGACCACAATCGCGGTGCCGCGCACCAGATCGCGCAGCTCCTTGGGGATGGCGGAAAAGGCCTGCTCGGCCATCTCGACGATGTCTTCCAGCGTCGGGGGGTGGTTGAAGCGGGTCATGGCCGCTTCCTTCCCGTCGGCGCGCCCCCCGTCAAGGCCCGACACTCCGGAGAAGCCCGATGATCCGCCCGCTCGATGCCGCCGCTCGTGCCGAATTGCCGCATATCCTGCCCCGGTGGCAGGTGGTGGAGGGGCGGGACGCCATCCGGTGCCGCTTCCGCTTCACGGATTTCTCCGCCGCCTGGGGCTTCATGAGCCGCGTGGCGCTGCTGGCGGAGAAGCTCGACCATCATCCGGAATGGTCCAATGTCTGGAATCGCGTGGAGATTCTGCTGACCACGCATGACGCCGGCGGCCTGTCCGAGCGCGATGTCGCCATGGCGCAGGCGATCGACGCAATCGCGACCGGTGCGCCCCTGTAAGGAAGCTGGTCAGCGCCCCCGGCTCTCGCTTACCCTTTCGTCATCGCGCCGAGGGCGCCGCAAGCAGGGAGAGGCCGGGATGATGAAGCGCAGGACGATTCTGGGAAGTACGCTGGCAGCGCCGATGCTGCTGGCCGGTGGCCGTGGCGCCTTCGCCCAGGGTTCCGGCCCGATCCGCGTCGCCACCGCCGGGCCGATGACGGGGCAATACGCCACCTTCGGCACCCAGATGCGCGCCGGTGCCGAACAGGCGATTGCGGATCTGAACGCGGCCGGCGGCGTGCTGGGGCGGCAGCTGGCGCTTGAGATCGGCGATGATGCCTGCGACCCGCGCCAGGCGGTGTCCGTCGCGAACCAGCTTTCCTCCCGCCGCGTGGCGCTGGTGGCGGGGCATTTCTGCTCCGGCAGCTCGATCCCGGCCAGCAAGGTCTATGCCGAGGAAGGCGTGCTGCAGATCAGCCCGGCCTCCACCAACCCGGCCTTCACCGATAGCGGCGACTGGAACACCTTCCGCGTCTGCGGCCGGGACGACCAGCAGGGCCTGGTGGCCGGCCGCTACATCGCCCAGAACATGCGCGACCGCCGCATCGCCATCCTGCACGACAACACCGCCTATGGCCGTGGCCTGGCGGAGGAGACCAAGAAGGCGCTGAACGCGGCCGGCGTGACGGAGGCGCTGTATTCCGCCTACACGCCGGGGGAGCGGGACTACTCCGCCATCGTCTCCCGCCTCCAGCAGGCGAATATCGGCGTGGTCTATGTCGGCGGCTACCACACCGAATCCGGGCTGATCCTGCGCCAGGCGAAGGAGGTCGGGATGAACCTGACCCTGATCGGCGGCGATGCGCTGGTGACCAACGAATTCTGGCAGATCACCGGCGCGGCCGGCGAGGGCACGCTGATGACCTTCAGCAGCGATCCCCGCAAGCGCCCCACGGCAGCCCAGGTGGTGCAGCGCTTCCAGGCCCGCAACATCGATCCCGAGGGCTACGTCCTTTATACCTATGCCGCGATCCAGATCTGGGCCGCGGCGGCGGCGCGGGCGAATGGCCTGGACCCGCGGCGCCTCGCGGCGCTGCTGAAGTCGGGCGGCCCCTGGGCCACCGTGCTGGGCGACATCAATTTCGACCAGAAGGGCGATGTGACGGTGCCGGACTACGTCTTCTACGTCTGGCGCAACGGCACCTACGCGGAGATGTGAGGGCGGGCGGGTGAGGGGGCCGCCCGCCCCCTCAATCCACCCGCATCCCGGTGGCCTGCACCACCTCCCGCCACCTGGCGGAGGCGCGGGCCACCCAGGCTTCCGCGGCAGCGCCATCGCCGGCCTCCGGCGTCACCGCCCAATTCGCCAGCCTGGCCTGCGCGGCAGGGTCGGCGAAGACCGTGGCAACCAGCCGCGCGGCGGCCTCGCGGGCGGCCTCCGGCACGTCCCTCGGCGCCATCAGCAGATAGGCGAAGCGGATGTCGAAGCCGGCATGGCCCTGCTCGGCCACCGTCGGCACATCCGGCAGCATGGGCAGGCGCTGCGGCCCGGAGACCGCCAGCGCCCGCAGGCTGCCATCCTGCACGAATTGCGCGCCGCCCGAGATGGCGATGAAGCCGGCCTGCACGCGCCCGGCCAGCAGCTCCGTCACCGCCTGGGCATTGCCGCGGAACGGGATGTGTTCCAGCGCCGTCACCGGCAGGCCGAGCGCGTGGCCGAGATGCGCCATCGCCAGATGTCCCGGGGACCCATAGCCGGCGGAGGCGTATTGCACCGGCTGGCGCCGCGCCGTGGCCAGGAGTTCCGCCAGCGAGTTGATCCCCGAGGAGGGATGCACCAGCAGCACCACCGGATAGGTGCCGGCCACCGCCACCGGCCGCAGCGCCGCCGGGTCGTAGCCCAGGTTGCTATAGATATGCGGATTGACCGTGAAACTGCTGTCGATCGCCAGCAGCAGGGTGCGTCCATCCGGCGCCGCACGGCTGGTCAGGCCGGCGGCGATATTGCCATTGGCGCCCGGGCGGTTGTCCACCATCGCGCTGCCGAGCCCCTGCCGCGGTGCGGCCTCCGCCAGCAACCGGGCGATGCCGTCCAGCGCCGCGCCGGGCGGGAAGGCGGCGATGATCCGCAGCGTCTCGGATTGCGCCAGCGCCGGCGATGCGGCCAGGGCGAGCGCGGCGGCAAGGCTCGTGCGGCGGGAAATGGTCATCCGATCCTCCCCAGTCTTGTCGTTGCTGCCTATGCTGGCGGCATCAATCGGGGGGAACAAGGCTCATGGCCGTGCGGAACGTGCTGTTCATCATGTGCGACCAGCTGCGCTGGGACCATATGGGCTGCGCCGGCCACCCCTTTCTGAAGACGCCGAACCTGGATGCGCTGGCCGCGCGCGGCGTGCGGTTTTCCCAGGCCTATGTGCAGTCGGGCATCTGCGGGCCGTCGCGCATGTCCTACTACACCGGCCGCTACGTCTCCTCCCACGGCGCCACGCATAACCGCGTGCCGCTTTCGGTGGGGGAGGTGACGCTGGGCTGGCATCTGCGGGAGGCTGGCCGGACGCTCGCCCTGGCCGGCAAGACGCATGTGCTGCCGGACGCGCATGGCATGAAGCGGCTGCAACTGGATGGGCAGCATGACCTGGCGGCGCTGCTGAAGGAGGGCTGGTTCACCCTGGTGGACCGCCATGACGGCCACCACGCGGAACCCGACAGCGCCTATGCCGAATGGCTGCGAGGCAAGGGCTACGATAGCAAGGATCCCTGGACCGACTACGTCATCGCCGTGCAGGACGAACAGGGCCAGGTGCACAACGGCTGGAAGATGCGCAACGCCCGCCTGCCCGCACGCGTCGCGGAGGAGCACAGCGAAACCGCCTACACCACCGACCAGGGCATCGCCTTCATGGAGCAGCAGGGCGAGACGCCCTGGGTGCTGCACCTGTCCTATGTGAAGCCGCACTGGCCCTACATCGCGCCGGCCCCCTACCACGCGATGTATTCGCCCAACCAATGCCTGCCCGTCTCCCGCCACCCGGATGAGCGCGACGCGGGCGCGCATCCGCTGCTGCGCGAATGGCAGAATGAGGAGGTCTCGCAGAGCTTCCAGGCGGATGACTGCATCACCACCGTCCGCCCGGCCTATCAGGGGCTGATCACCCAGCTCGACGATCATCTCGGCCGGGTCTGGCAGGCGCTGGAGCGGCTGGGGCGTTGGCAGGACACGCTGGTGGTGTTCTGCTCCGATCATGGCGACTACCTCGGCGACCATTGGCTGGGGGAGAAGGAGCTGTTCCACGACTGCGTGCAGCGCGTGCCGATGCTGGTCTACGACCCCTCCGCCGCCGCGGATGCCACGCGCGGCACGGTGGAGGATCGCTTCGTCGAGGCGATCGATTTGGTGCCCACCTTCCTCGATGCGCTGGCGCTGCCCGCGGCGCCGCATCTGCTGGAGGGGCGGTCCCTGCTCGGCCTGACGCGCGGTACCGCGGAGGGCTGGCGCGATGCGGTGGTCTCCGAACTGGATTGGACCTTCCGGGGCGCGCGGCGGCGGCTTGGCCTGCCGACCGGCCAGCACCATGCCTGGATGCTGCGCGATGCGCGGTGGAAATACATCCATTGGACCAGCGGCTACCGCCCGCAATTATTCGACCTGCAATCCGATCCGGAGGAATTCTTCGACCTTGGCGCCGATCCTGCGCTGGAAAACCTGCGGCAGGCGATGCGCGAAAAGCTGCTGACCTGGTTCACCGGCCTGAAGCGCCGCACCACGCTGACCTGGGCGGAGGCGGAATTGCGGACCGACCGGCACAAGGCCGCCGGCGTGTTCTACGGGGAGTGGTAGCCCCCGCCACCTGATCAGGATGTGGCGAGCGCGTGTTGCGCCAGCCGCCCGCTTCGCGTTTGGTGTCCCGAACCCGCCACCCAAAACCGCGCCCGGGGAGGACACCCAATGAGAAAAATCGCAACCGTGCTGCTGGGCGCCATCCTGGCCTTCTCGGCCAATCCGGCCCGTGCCCAGGTGACGCTGGCAATTTCCTGCGGCGCCGTCGGCGTGGAATTCCAGATCTGCCGCGAGGGCGCCGAGGCCTGGGCGCGGGAGACCGGCAATACGGTCACGCTGGTCTCCACCCCGAGCGGCAGCACCGAACGCCTGGCGCTGTACCAGCAGCTTCTGTCGGCCCGGTCCGCCGATATCGACGTGCTGCAGATCGACGTGGTCTGGCCCGGCACGCTGGCGAACCATCTGCTCGACCTCAAGGAGCGGGCCGATACGGATGGCGTGTTTCCGGCGCTGATCGCCAACAACACGGTGGAGGGGCGGCTGGTGGCGGTGCCGTGGTTCACCAATGCGGGCGTCCTGTACTACCGCCGCGACCTGCTGGAGAGACACAACCGCCCGGTGCCGGAAAGCTGGGCCGATCTGGCGGAAACCGCGCAGCTGATCATGCAGGCGGAACGCGAGGCCGGGAACACGCGCATGTGGGGCTATGTGTTCCAGGGCCGGGCCTATGAGGGGCTGACGGTCAATGCGCTGGAATGGGTGGCGAGCCATGGCGGCGGCAGCATCGTCGAAGCCGATGGCCAGGTCAGCATCAACAATCCCGAGGCGGCCGCGGCGCTGGCCCTGGCTGCGTCCTGGATCGGCACCATCAGCCCGCCCGGCGTGCTGAACTATGCCGAGGAGGAAGCGCGCGGCGCCTTCCAGTCCGGCAACGCCGTCTACATGCGGAACTGGCCCTATGCCTGGCCGCTGCTGAACGCCGAGGACAGCGCCGTGCGCGGCCAGGTGGGGGTTGCCGTGCTGCCGCGTGGCGGCGCGGAGGGACGGCCCGTGGCGACGCTGGGCGGGGAGCAACTGGCGGTCTCGCGCTATTCCCGCCATCCGGAGGAAGCCGTCGCGCTGGTCCGCTACCTCACCAGCCAGGCGGAGCAGAAGCGCCGGGCGATTGCCGGCGGCTTCAACCCGACCATCAGCGCGCTCTATCAGGATGCCGAAGTGCTCGCCGCCAACCCGTTCTTCGGCGATCTGTATGAGACTTTCGTCAACGCCGTGGCGCGGCCTTCCGGCGTCACCGGCGGGCGCTACAACCAGGTCTCGGCGGAATTCTGGAATGCCGTGCATGCGGTGCTGTCGGGCCAGTCGGAGCCGGCGGCGGCCCTTTCGCGGCTCGACCGGAATCTGCGGAGGATCGGCCGGAACGGGCGTTGGTAGTCCCGCCGGAACGGGCGTTGGTCGTCAGTTCGCCGCTCGCACGGCAGAAGCGCCGCACCGCCTGGCTGTTCCTGGCGCCCGTGCTGCTGACGCTGGCCGGCATCGCCGGCTGGCCCCTGGCGCGGACCATCTGGTTCTCACTGACTGACGCGCGGCTGGATGCACTGGACAGTTTCGACTTCGTGGGCCTGGAGAATTACCAGTTCCTGCTGACCGACCCGGATTGGTGGGTGGCGGTGCGGAACACGCTGGTCTTCGCCGGCATATCGGTCACGCTGGAGACGCTGCTCGGCATCATCATCGCCCTGGTGCTGAATGCGCGGATGCGTGGCCGCGGCATGCTGCGCGCGGCCATGCTGATTCCCTGGGCGATCCCCACCGTGGTTTCGGCGCAGATGTGGGGCTGGATGCTGCATGACCAGTATGGCGTGATCAACGAGATACTGGTCTGGCTCGGGCTGATCGCCGAACCGGTGGCCTGGACGGCCGGCCACGGCACCGCGCTCGCGGCCGTCATCGCCGTGGATGTGTGGAAGACCACGCCCTTCCTGGCGCTGCTGACCCTGGCCGCGCTGCAACTGGTGCCGGAGGAGTTGCATGAGGCGGCGGAGATCGATGGCCTCGGCCCGGTCGGCCGCTTCTTTCGCATCACCCTGCCGCTGATCTGGCCGGCGCTGATGGTCGCCATCATTTTCCGGACGCTGGATGCGCTGCGGGTGTTCGACCTGATGTATGTGCTGACCGGCAACAGCCGCGCCACCGCGTCCATGTCCGTCTATGCGCGGCAGCAATTGGTGGATTTCCAGGATGTCGGCTACGGCTCCGCCGCCGCCACCGGGCTGTTCCTGGTGATCGCGCTGGTCACCGCGCTGTTCATCACCTTCGGCCGGGTGCGGCTGGGGGCGGAGCCGGGCCGATGAAACGCCTGGCTGGCCGTGCGGCCTTCTTCCTGCTGGTGCTGGCGATCGTCGCCTATACGGTATTTCCCTTCTACTGGGCCGTGGTCTCCTCCCTGAAGGGCGGCAGCGCGCTGTTCAGCGTGGAAGCCTGGCCGAGCGCGCCGGAATGGTCGAACTACGTCGCGGTGTTCCAGGAACAGCCCTTCGGCCGGAACATCCTGAATTCCGTCTTTGTCGCCGGGTCCGTGGTGGCGCTGTCGCTGTTCCTGGGCGTCACGGCCGCCTTCGCGCTGGGTCGCGTGCGGTTCCGCGGACGGGCCACGCTGCTGCTGGTGATCCTCGGCGTGTCGATGTTCCCGCAGGTGGCGGTGCTGTCCGGGCTGTTCGAGCTGATCCGCGCGCTCGGCCTGTACAACAACCTGTTCGGCCTGACGCTGAGCTACCTGATCTTCACCCTGCCCTTCACCGTCTGGGTGCTGACCACCTACATGCGCGAATTGCCGGTGGAGCTTGAGGAAGCGGCGGTGATGGATGGCGCCAGCCCCTTCGTGGTGCTGACCCGCATCTTCCTGCCGCTGATGGGCCCGGCCGTGGTGACCACCGGCCTGCTCGCCTTCATCGCCGCCTGGAACGAGTTCCTGTTCGCGCTGACCTTCACCCTGACGGATGAGATGCGGACGGTGCCCGTCGCGATCGCGCTGATCAGCGGATCGAGCAGCTTCGAGCTGCCCTGGGGCCGCATCATGGCCGCCAGCGTCATCGTCACCGTGCCGCTGATCGCGCTGGTGCTGGTGTTCCAGCGGCGCATCGTCTCCGGCCTCACCGCCGGGGCGGTGAAGGGGTGAGCGGAAACCGCGGCTGGTGAAGCCGGCCGAGGCCGCCTAGGCGGCGAGCCAGGCGCAGCGCCGGCGCATCAGAAGGCGGCCTCGTCATGGCCGACCGGGTGGTAGCCGCGGCCATACCAGATCAAGGCGCGGCCCGGCGCGCCCTGACGGATCGCCTCGATCTCCGCGAAGATCACGCTATGCGTGCCCTTCTCCACCACATCGGCGATGCGGCAATCGAAGGACACGGCGGCGGATTCCAGCACCGGGGCGCCAGTGCTCAACGTGGACCACGCGCCGAAATCGAAGCGGCGTTCCCCCTTCAGCCCGCCGAGGCCGGCGAAGGCATCCGAGATCGCGTGCTGGCCGGCAGCCAGCGCGTTCACGCACAGCACGCCATTCGCCTTGAACAGCGCATTGCCGGAAGATGACCGGTTGAGGCACACCAGCAATGTTGGCGGGTCATCCGTCACGCTGCACACCGCGCTGGCGGTAAAGCCGCCACGGCCGGCCGGCCCGGCGGAGGTCACCACATTCACCGCAGCCCCCAGGCGCGCCATGGCATCGCGGAATTCGTCCCGGCTTACGGTCATGCTGTCTTCGTCATCCATCAGGCGCGTGTCTGACGGCCAAGATGGGTCTCCGGCACCGGATTGGGAAGCCGTTCAGCAGGGCACCAGCCGGATATCCTCCACCCGCGCATCGACGCGGCTGTTGGTGTCATCCACATCGGTGGAGATCGCCACCTCCTGCAAGGCCGGCACGGTGGCGCCGCCGAAGGCGCTGCGCCAGTCGTCGCCGAGGTTCACCTTCTCCTCCACCCAGCGCCCCTGGGGCGCGCTGGCCGGGCGCAGGATGCGGACACGGGAAATCGCCGGGCCATAGGGGCTGGTGAAGAACTGGCCCGCCCCCTCGCGCCCCGTACCGCCCCAGACATAGGACAGCGTGCTGCGCGGCAGGCGGTGATCGCCCGCCACGGCCTGCGCCACCGCCATCTGCGCACGGGCGCCGAAGCCGGCCTGGGGTCCATAATCGGTGAAGCCGACGATGAGCGAGATGGCCCGGTCATCGCCCCCCTTGCGGGTCAGGTCGGTGGCCGGCGGCCCGGCATCGACGCGCCAGCGCCAGGCCAGGCAGGCGGCCGCGCCCTGGATGGGGCGATAGACGAAGCCGGCCTGGCCCTGGCCCTGTACTCGCACCCCGCCAGTGGGCGTGGCGCTGAAGGTGACGGGCGGAATGCCCTGCCATTCCACCTTGCGCCAGCCCAGCCGCTCCAGATCCGGAGGCGTCCGGCCCGGGGAAATGGCGGCGGCAAGCAGCGGGGCGGCGCAGGCCACGGCCAGCGCGAGGGCGGGTCGCTTCATCCCACCAAGGTGTGCCGGCGCCCGGTTTCAGGCAAGTGATTCAATCCGGCAGGCGGGCCGCCATCCAGTCCTCGCGCCGCAACTCGTACCAGAGCTGGCTATGCAGCCGGTGGTCCGGCGCCAGCCTTGGGTGGCCGAATTCACCCTGCCGCTGCATCCCCAGCCGCTCCATCAACCGCCAGGAGGGTTCATTCGCCGGCGGGGTGAAGGCCACGATGCGCGGCAGTTGCAGCCGGCCGAACCCATGCGCCAGCACCAGCCGCGCCGCTTCCTCTGCCAGGCCCTGGCGATGGTGGGCGGCGGCGATGCGCCATCCGATCTCGATGGCCGGCGTGAAGGGCGCCTGCCACGGCACATCCAGCAAGCCGACCACGCCGATGCAGCCCGCGCCCGGCAGATCCACCGCGCCGAAGGAGAAACCGCGATCCTGCTGATGCGCCATCAGCCGCGCCACCCAGGCATCGCTCTCGGCGCGCGTCATCGGTGCGGGAAAGTGGCGCATGACCGTCGCATCGCCGTTCATGGCGAAGACGGCGTCGCAATCCGCCGGGGTCAGCGGGCGAAGGGTGAGGCGGGGACCTTGCAGGAACATGACGCCAACCTAGCGCCGGCACGGCCACTTTGCCATGCAACCCCTTCGCGCGCGCGGCATCCCGGCGTAGGTAGGGTGCATGAGGACCGTCACATGACCCTTCACACCCCGGGGCACACCCCGGACAGCCTGGCCGCGACCGTGCCGGATGGCGCGCTGCTGGCCCTTCCCCCCGACAATTCGCTGCCCTCCGTCGCGCTCGCCCGCGCTTTGATAAGGCGGGGGGCAAAGAACCTGCGGCTGCTCGGCGTGCCGGTTTCCGGCTTCGCGACGGATCTGCTGATCGGCGCCGGCTGCGTGGCGGAGGTCGAGACCAGCGCCGTTTCCCTCGGCGAGGCCGGCTTCGCGCCGCGCTTCTCCGCCGCGCTGAAGGCCGGCACCATCAAGGTGCGGGATGCCACCTGCCCGGCGATCCATTCCATGCTGCAAGCGACGGAGAAGGGCATCCCCTTCATGGCGCTGCGCGGATTGATCGGCAGCGACATTTTGCGAAATCGCCCGGACTGGCGCGTTGTGCCGAACCCGATGGGGGATGGCGTCTCCGACCCCATCGTGCTGCTGCCGGCGCTGTCCCCCGATGTGGCGCTGATTCATGGCGTGATGGCGGATGAGGCCGGCAATGTCTGGGTCGGCCGCCGCCGCGAATGCGCCACTCTGGCGCATGCCAGCAAGCGCGTGCTGGCGACGGTGGAGCGGCTGGTGCAGGGCGACATGCTGGAGGATGAGCGCCTGGCGCCCGGCCTCATCAGCGGCACCTATATCGAGGCGGTGGCGGTGGCCGAGCGCGGCGCCTGGCCGGTGGCGCTGCTGGATGAATATGCCTTCGACGCCGCGCATGTCGCCGAATACGCCAGGCTGGCGAAGACCGAGGCGGGGTTTGCCGAATATCTGGCCCGCTACGTGTTCAACACCCGCGCGCAGGCGGCCGCCGAATGACCACTGTGAAGCAAGCATCCGACCTGCGGCCGGCATCTGCCGGCCGAGCGGCCGAATGGCCGCCGCGCCCAATGGCGCGGAGCCATTCGGGGCGCTGCTCCGAAGCCGGAGGCCGCGCCCGTCACGCCTCTGGCGTGCCTGCGGCACGACTGAGGGCAAAGATCATATGACCATCAAGCTCGAAGAACGCCTCGCCGCCACCCTCGCGCGGCTGATCCTGGACCCGGCGGCGCCGCCGGCGCGGCACATTGCGGTGGGCGCAGCCAGCCCGATCCCGGCGGCGGCCTGCTGGCTGGTGAAGAAGCAGGGCCATCCGGTGCGCCTGTCCCTGCTGCACAAGCGCAGCGGCAACCCGTTCAGCGAAGGCTCGCGCGAATTGTTTGACCTGACGGGGCAGGGGCGGATCGACCTGTTCTTCCTCGGCGGCGGGCAGATCGACGGGCAGGCGAACCTCAACCTGGTTGGCACCGGTGAATGGCCGGGGACCGGCGTGCGCTTTCCCGGCAGCTTCGGCAGCGCCTTCATGTATTTCATGACGCCGCGCACGATCCTGTTCCGCGAGGAGCACTCGCCCCGCGTGCTGGTGCCGAAGGTGGACAACATCTCCGCCCCCGGCGTCTCCGAACCCGGCGTGTTCCGCCGCGGCACGGCGCAGGCGCTGGTCACCGGCAAATGCGTGTTTTCGTTCCACCCGGACCAGGCGCGCTTCTCGCTCGCCAGCATCCATCCCGGCGAAACCATCGAAACCATCCGCGCCGCCACCGGCTTTGATTTCGACGTGGCGGATGACGTGCCGCAGACGCCCGACCCCACCGAGGCCGAGCTGGCCCTGCTGCGCGGCCCGATCTGCGACGAGATGCTGGAAACCTATCCGGAGTTCTGTGCCCGCGTGTTTGGCAGGCCGTCCGATGGCCGGAGGCCCGAAGGGGCCGGGGGGCTGAATCGGCCGGCTTCTACCAAGGATTTCGCTGCATGAATGACGCTGTTCCCATGACCCAGGGGAAGGGTCTGGCCCTGTCCCCCGGCGCGCTCGCCGGCCTCAAGGTCATCGACCTCACCCGCGTCCTCGGCGGCCCCTACTGCACCATGATCCTGTCGGATCACGGGGCGGAGGTGGTGAAGATCGAGCCGCCGCAGGGCGACGAGGTGCGCGACTGGGGCCCGCCCTTCGTGGAGGGTTCCGCCAGCTACTTCATCGGCGTCAACCGCAACAAGCAGTCCCTCGCCCTCGACCTCGGCAAGCCGGAGGGGCGGGAGGTGCTGATGCGCCTGCTCGACGGCGCCGATGTGCTGATCGAGAACTACAAGCCCGGCGCCATGGAGAAATGGGGCATGGGCTACGAGGACGTGCTGTCGAAGCGTTTTCCTCAATTGGTGCATTGCCGCGTCTCCGGCTTCGGCCCCGACGGGCCGCTGGGTGCGCTGCCCGGCTATGACGCAGTGATCCAGGCCATGGTCGGGCTGATGTCGATCAATGGCGACCCGAATAGCGGCCCGACGCGCATGGGCACGCCGATCGTGGACCTCGCCACCGGCCTGTATTCGGCCATCGCCATCCTGATGGCGCTGCAGGAACGCACCCGCAGCGGCCAGGGCCAGTTCCTGGACATGTCGCTGCATGATTGCGGCATGGCCCTGCTGCACCCCCAGGCCGCCAATTATTTCCTGAACGACAAGCGCCCGAAGGCGACGGGCAATCCGCACCCGAATATTTCGCCCTATTCGAAGTACCGGACGAAAACCTGCGAGATCTTCCTGGCCGTCGGCAACGACCCCACCTTCCGCAAGGTCTGCAAGTTCCTGTCGCTCGACAATCTGCCCGATGATCCCCGGTTTCGGACCAATGGCGACCGTCTCACGCACCGCGACTCGCTGACCGAAATCCTGGAAGCGCGGCTGGCGGCGGAGGATGGGCACGATCTGTGTGACCGCCTGCTGAAGGCCGGCGTACCTGCCGGACCGGTTATGCATGTGGACGAGGCGATGAATGCGCCCCATACCGCACATCGCCAGATGGTGACGGAGCTTGGCAGCTACCGGGGCCTGGGCACGCCGATCAAGATGAGCCGGACGCCGGGCGGCACACGCGCCGCCCCGCCCCGCTTCAATGAGCATGGCGACGACATTCTCGCCCGCCATGGATTCACGGCGGAGGAGGTTGCTGAGTTGAAAACCAAGGGGATAGTGGTGGCGGCACGCCGGACATGAGCATGAGCAAGGACCCCCCGCGCAGCCTCCGCGCGATCGAACAACCGGCCGAGATCGAGAGGCTGCTGGCCCTCTGGGTGGCCGCTTTCGATGAAAAATCCATCCCCGCCCGCGCCAAGCCCCGGCTGCGCCCGCCGGCCACCGGCCGCAAGGCCGGCTGCACGCTGTGGCAGGCCAAGATCGCGGGCCTCGACATGAACATCTGCCTGGAGGAAGTGACCTCCGACCGCTGGCGGCTGGACCATGGCAACCAGGGCGCACTCGCCATTCTGGATGGCGGCCCCGTGCTGCTGCGGCAATGGTATGTGAAGCGCGCCCCGGCCGATGCCTCGCTGACCGCGGTGGAGATCGCGCAGGTGACGGAGGAGGCGCCCTTCTACGTCACTCCCGGCGTGCATCGCGGCGCCCCCTCGGAACGCCGGCTGTACCAGTTCGTGGCCGACCTGACCGCGACGCCGGAGCTGATCCGCCAGCAGACCGCGGAGGCCGTGGCCCGGCAGACCGCCGCGACGGAGAAGTTCGGCTTCAGCTGATACAGCGCCGCCCTCGCCCGGCTGGGGGGAGGGCGGCGCTTCGGCACGGGTCAGGCCCGCGCAACGACCGGATGGTGCGGCATCACCCTCCGGCCCTATCCAGCCCCATGCCCAACCCGATGACCCCCCGGCTCTGGGCCCTGCTGCTGGCGCTCTCCGTCATCTGGGGTGGGTCCTTCTTCTTCATGGCCGTCGCCCTGCGGGGCTTTCCGCCCTTCACCATCGTGCTGGTGCGCGTGGCGCTGGCCGCCGCGGCCCTGGCTCTGGCCTGCCGGGTGCTCGGGCTGCGCCTGCCGCGGGGGCGGGAGGCCTGGCTCGCCTGCGCCGGCATGGGGCTGCTGAACAACGCCATCCCCTTCACGCTGATCGTGGTGGGCCAGCAATTCATCCCCTCCGGCCTCGCCGCCGTGGTGAATGCGGCCACACCCGTTTTCGCCGTGCTGGCGGCGCATTGGCTGGCGGCGGATGAGCGGCTGACGCCGAACCGCCTGGCCGGCACGCTGCTCGGCCTGCTGGGCGTCGCCATCCTGGCCGGCCCCGCGGCCTTCGGCCTGGGGGCGGCGGCGGAGGCGCTGGGCATTGCGCTGTGCCTCGGCGCCTGCCTGTCCTACGGCCTGTCGGGGGTGTGGTCGCGGCGGCTGAAGCGGGCCGGGCTGGCACCGCTGCCCGCGGCCACCGGGCAATGCCTGGCGTCGAGCCTGATGATGCTGCCGCTGGTGCTGATCTTCGACCGGCCCTGGGCGCTGCCCGCGCCGGGTGCCGATGCGGTAGGCGCGCTGCTGGCGCTCGGCCTGCTGGCGACCGCTTTGGCCTATGCGCTGTACTTCGCCATCCTGCACGGCGCGGGCGCCACCAACACCATGCTGGTGACGCTGCTGGTGCCCATCACCGCCCTGCTGCTCGGCGCGCTGGCCTTGGATGAGGCGCTGGCGCCCCGGCATTTTGGGGGCATGGCGGTGATCGGGCTGGGGCTGCTGGCGATCGATGGGCGCGCGTTGCGGTGGCTCAGGACCCGTCGACCCGGGACCAGGTGAAGCCGTGCACCATGGCTTCCTGCGCCGGGGTTTCCGCCGCATGCGGCAGGTAATGCGCGCGGACATAGGCCAGCGGGTCGCCCTCGACGCCGGCGGCCTGGACCAGGCAGGCCATGAACAGCCCGGTGCGCCCCACCCCGGCGCGGCAGCCGATATGCACGGGCCGGTCCGGCTCCGCCTGCAATTGCCGCAGCACCACATCCACCGCCTGGCGCAGAGCAGCCGGGTCCGGCACGCCGAAATCCGCGGTGGGCAGCTTCACCTCGGCCAGCCCGGCCTTTTGCGCCGCCATCTCCAGGCAGACGCCGAAGGCACCGTCGGGCAGGGAATCGAACGGGCCGCCGGTGATGGTCACCGCCTTTCCGTCCACATTCAGGGGTAGGGTGCCGCGGATGGTCATGGGTCTATCGCTCCACCGTCACACCCTGCCAGAAGGCGATGTGATCCTTGATGTTGGCGGCAGCCGTCTTCGGCGCCGGGTAGTACCAGGCGGCGGCGGCATTCACCTGCCCGTCCACCACCACGTCATGATACTGCGCGGTGCCCTTCCAGGGGCAGGTGGTGGTGCGGCTGGAGGGCCGCAGCAATTCCGGCCGCACCGATCCGTGCGGAAAATACACATTGCCCTCGACCAGTTCGAAGCGGTCGCTCTCCGCGATCACCGCGCCATTCCAGATTGCCCGTGCCATCCGCTGAAGCTCCTCTGTGCCCCTGGCAGATGACCCGGCGCGGGCTGGCGTCAAGCCGGCCCGGCGGTCGGGGCCTCCGGCTCGTCCATCGCCTCGGCCTCCCGCTTCAGCATGATGTAGGACCGCAGCGAGAAGGGCAGCATGCCGAGATAGATCAGCCCGCCGGCCGCGAGCGCCGCCCAGGGCTCGGCGACCAGCAGCGCCACATACAGCCCGGCGCCGAGCAGCATCGGCAGCACCGCCGCGCGCGGAATGCGGAAATTCTTGAAGGACCAGGTCGGCAGCGTGCTCACCATCAGCACGCCGACCACCACCAGCACCGTGCCGACCAGCAGCGGATGGCGGATGGCATCCCCGGTGCCGACCCAGCCCCAGCCGGAAAAGGCCAGCGCACCGAACAGCGGGAACAGCGCGCAGCCGGCACCGGCAGGCGCCGGTACGCCGGTGAAGAAGCTGTGCGCATAGGCCGGCTTCGGCGCCGGCCCGATATCCAGCGAGGCGTTGAACCGCGCCAGCCGCAGCGCGGAGCACACGGCGAACAGCAGGCAGGGCACGAAGCCGAGCGGGCCCACCACCTTCATCGACCACAGATACAGCACCATGGCGGGTGCCACGCCAAAGGACAGGAAATCCGCCAGGCTGTCGAATTCCGCGCCGAAGCGGGATGTCGCCTTCAGCAGCCGGGCCAGCCGCCCATCCAGCCCATCGATCACCGCGGCCACCACGATCAGCGCCGCGGCCAGGGCGAAACGGTCCTCGATGGCGGCGCGGATCGCCACCAGCCCGGCACACAGGCCGAGCATGGTCAGGATATTCGGGATCAGCCGGTTGAAGGACAGCCCCTCGAAGCGCGGCCGGGTGCGGCGGCGCAGGCGATGGAGGCGGCGCAGCGGCTGCAGCCGCGGCCGTGCGCCCTCCGGCTCCTCGCTCATGCGGACGCGGCCACCGGCAGCAATTCCGCCACCACCGTCTCGCCGCCGATCATCAACTGGCCGACCGAGGCCAGCGGGCGGGCGCCCTCGGGCAGGTACACATCGGTGCGGCTGCCGAAGCGGATGATGCCGAAGCGGTCGCCCGCCTGCACCTGGTCGCCTTCCCGCACATGGCACAGGATGCGCCGCGCGATCAGCCCCGCAATCTGCACCACCGCGATATCCCGTCCATCCGTCATGCGGATCGCCAGGGCATTGCGTTCATTGTCCACGCTGGCCTTGTCCAGGCTGGCATTCAGGAAGGCCCCGCTGCGGTAGGAGATGCGCGTGACAACGCCATCCACCGGCATGCGGTTCACATGCACATCCAGCACGGACAGGAAGATGCAGATCCGGTAGCGCGGCGCATCGCCCAGGCCGAGCTCCACCGGCGGCACCGCGGGCCCGGCCATCACCACCCGGCCATCGGCGGGTGCCAGCACCACATTGCCGCGGGGCGGCGGAACCCGTTCCGGATCGCGGAAGAAGTACAGGCAGAACAGGGTGAAGATCACCCCCGGCCAGAACAGCCAGCCGCCGAGCAGCAGGCCGCCCACCACGGCCACGGCGGCGCCGCCGATAATGAAGGGGCGCCCGGCCGGATGCGGCTTGGCGACGACAAGGCGGATGCTGGAGATGAGGCTCATGGGGCGCTTATGGTATGTTCATCCTTCGCGGACAACATGCATCCATGCAGCAGCTCCCGCACGGACCTTTCCTCGTCGGCAATGACGGTTCCCTGAGGCCGGTCCGCGACGCCGCGATGCGCTTCGCCTGGCGCGGCCGGGGATGTGTCGCCACCCTGTCCGATGGCCAGATCAGCCTGGCCGCGCAGGCCGGCGCGGTACCCTATACGGCGGAACAGCCGGGGGCACGGCCGGGGGCCTTCGCGGCGCTTGGCGCCATGCCGGGCGAATTGCCGCAGGGCTGGCGGCTGCGGCTGATGCCGGACCACCGGGTGCGGCTGGAGGTGGATGTCGACCTGGAGGGCGATACCACGGCCATCGCCCTGGTCAGCGCCATGGTGCGCTTCGCCCTGGCGCTCGACCCCTATCTGGACCGGCTGGAACTGGCCGGGCTGGCGGCGTTGCCCCCGATGGCGGGCGAATTGGCGGCGGAGGGGATGGTGAAGACCTGACCGGGGAAGATCAGGTTCGGATTGCGAATCTGGTCCCGGTTGGCCTGGAAGATCACGGTGTAGCGGATTCCGCGGCCATAGGCGGAGCGCGCAAGGCGCCACAGATTATTGCCCGGCTGCACCACAACCCGGCCCTCGGCCACGCTGTCGGCAGGAAGCTGGTCGCGCTGGAAGGGCAGTTCGATCCGCGCGGCGACCGCGCCATTGGCCGCCAGCTGATCCACCCGCAGGCGATGCCGGCCGATCGTCACCTCGTGTTGCGGCGCCAGGGCCCAGCGGCCCTCGGCATCGGCCTCGGCGTCGCCGGCATGGCGGTCATCGACATAGATGCGGATCGCGGCACCCGGCAGGGCGGTGCCGGCAAAGCGGATGCTGCCGGAATCGTCGTAATCCACGACCTCCAGCCCTAGCGCATGGGTGGCGGCGCCGCCCTGCAGCACGCGGGCCGGCGCCGCACCGGCGGGCGGCACCAGGACCACCAGCGCCGGGGCTGGCGCGGCGGCTGCCGATGGCTCGGCGCGCGCGGCCGCGATGCGGGCCGCTTCGTCACGGGCTGCCTGGGCCTGGGCTGCCTGGGCCTGGGCTGCCTGGGTCTGGGCTGCCTGGGCCTGGGCCGCCAGGGCCAGCGCATCGCGGGCCGCGGCGTCGCGGCGGGCCGCTTCCGCCTGTTCCGCCGCTGCCGCGGCGCGTGTGGCTTCCTGCACCGCCTGCAGGGCCGCGTCCCTGCGCCGCTGCGCCTCGGCCACGGCCTGCGCCTCGGCGCGCAGCATCGCTTCCGTGCGGGCTGCGGCGTCCCGTGCCTCGTCGGCCGCGGCCGCGGCCTGGGCGGCAGCGGCGGTCTGCGCCGGCTGGCGCTGGGCTTCCGCCGGGGCCTGAGCCGCCTCGGCGGCCGCGCCTTCACCCGATCCGGCCGCGACCTGAGCGGTCGCGGCGATCTGTGCGGCGCGTGCCACGCGCTCGGCTGTTGCGGCGGCCTCGGCCTCGGCCTCGATTCGGGCCTGGGCCTGGGAGTCGGTGGCCTGGCTGAGCGCGCGTTCGGCATCGGCCAGCTGCGCGGTGCGCTGCTGGCGCTCCGCTTCCGCCTGCATGGCCCGTTGCGCCGCCGAGCGGGCCTCAGCCTCGGCGCGCGCGGCGGCGGCCAGGCGCGCGTCCTCCAGCGCGGCGAGGCGGCGCGACTCCGCGGCGGCGCGGGCCGTGGCTTCCGCCTGTGCCTCGGCGCGCGCCGCGGCATCCCGCGCGGCGGCCTCGGCGAGTGCCGTCGCCGGATCGGGCACCACGACAAGCACAACATCCGGCCCCGCGATCTCCGCCCCGCCGATGCGGGCGCGGAGCGAAAACTGATACGGGCCTGGGCGAAGCGGATCGGGCGGCAGGATCACCCACTCGCCCCGGGCATCGGCGCGGGCGCGACCGACCTCGCGGCCATCCTCCAGCAGGATCACCTCCGCCCCCGCCGCGGCGCGGCCGGCGACGACCACGCCGCCCCTTGCCCCGACCCGCACCACGTCGAAGCGCGGCGGCTCGGGCGCCGCTGCGACCGCGGCTGGTGGTGCCGGAGCCGGTGCGGTCTGGACTGGCGCGGTCTGGGCTGGCGCTGCCTGAGTCGGGGCGGCCTGAGTTGGGGCGGCCTGGGCCGGCGCGGGCGCCGTGCGAGGTGCGGTGGACGCGGTTGGCACGGGGGTCTGCTGCGCGGGCGCCGGCTGCGCTGGGGCTGGCCGGGTGGCGGCCGGCTGTCCGGGGGGCGGCGGGGTCACCGCGGCCTGCATCGGCGCCGGCCGCGGCTCGGCGGTGCCGATCGGGCGTGGCGCCGCATCCCCGCCCGGCCCGTGTGTCACGAACCGGCTGGCAAGAAATGTGGCGAGGCCCGCACAGACCACGACCACGATCAAAAGGGCGCGCCTGCTCGTCGTCATGGTGATGTAACTAGGCCGTGAGGCCCTGTCTGCACAAGCGGTTGGAGAGCTTGCATGTGGCGGCGACTCGCACCTGGCCGCCGCCTTTGGCGGCTCAGTTCACGGTGGCGCCGGAAGCTGCGACCACGCGGCCCCACTTCTCCCGCTCCGTCACCAGGAAACGACCGAAATCGGCCCCAAGCAGGGCGCCGGGCTGCGCGCCGCCCTGTGCGAAACGGGCCCGCAAGGTCGGATTGGCGAGCGCCGCGCCACAGGCCTCCCGCAGCCGGGACAGGGCCGCATCCGGCGTGGCGGCGGGGGCGACCAGGCCGAACCAGGCTTCCGCCTCGAAGCCCGGCACGCCCGATTCGGCGATGGTGGGAAGCTCGGGCAGCGCCTCCGCCCGCGTCGCGCCGGCCACCGCCAGGCCGCGCACCTGTCCGCCACGCACCTGCGGCAGCGCCGCGGGCATGTTGTCGAACATCATCTGGATCTGCCCGCCGACCAGATCCGTCATCGCCGGCGCGGCGCCACGATAGGGCACATGGACGATGTCGATCCCCGCCTGCGCCTTCAGCAATTCCCCGGCCAGATGGTTGGTGCTGCCATTGCCGGAGGAGCCGAAGGCCAGCTTGCCCGGATCGCGCTTCGCCATCGCCACCAGGTCCGCCACCGACTGAACCGGCAGGTCCTTGGTCACCATCAGCACGATCGGCACCCTGGCCACCAGCGCCACCGGCGCGAAATCGCGCTGCGGGTTGAAGGGGATGGTACGGAACAGATGCTCGTTGATCGCCAGCGGGCCGGGGGCGGCCAGCAGCAGCGTCAGCCCATCCGGCGCGGCCTTCGCCACGCTGTCGGCGCCCACATTGCCGCCCGCGCCCGCGCGGTTTTCCACCAGCACCGGCTGGCCCAGAAGCTCGCGCAGCGCCTCCGCCAATTGGCGGGCGATGATGTCGTTCGACCCGCCCGGCGGGAAGGGCACGATGATGCGAACCGGCCGGTCCGGCCAGCCCTGGGCGAAAGCCGGGCTTGCGAGGGCCGGGGCCGAGAGGGTCAGGGCGGCGGCCATCAGGCCGCGGCGGCGCAGTTGCATGCGGAGGTCTCCCCATCCGGCGGCTCGGATGGCCGCCTCTGCCTTCTGCCTATCGGCTGCCGTGTCATCCGTCCACCCGGCCGTCCGTTGGGCCATCCACTGGGCAGGCGGCATAAAAAAGGGCGGCAACCCTGCGGTTGCCGCCCCTGAAATCGATCCCTTGGCAGGATCAGGCCGTGGTGACGGAGGCCGCTTCCGGCCCCTTCTTGCCCTGCACGACGCGCAGCGTCACGGCCTGGCCCTCGGTCAGCGGACGCAGCCCGCTGCGCTCGAGCGCCGTGGCATGGACGAACACATCCTTGCCGCCGTCGCTCGGCGTGACGAAGCCGAAGCCCTTCTCGGCGCTGTACCACTTCACCGTGCCCTGCATCTCCTCGCCCGAGCCGGGCGGCGGCGGGGCGCGGAAGCCCGCACCGGCACCGGCACCACCGCCGGGGCGCGGACCGGCGCCGCCCATGGCGCCGCGCGGCGGGGAGGCGGGAACCTCACCCACCGGCCCGACCTCGAGCACCTCGGCCACCTGCGGGCCACGTTCACCCTGGCCGACGCGCACGCGCAGCTTGGTGCCGGGCGCCACCGTATCGGCGCCGGCGCGCTGCAGAACGCTGATATGCAGGAAGGCATCGCCGCCACCGCCATCGACCGCGACGAAGCCGAAGCCCCGTTCCGGGTCGAAGCGCTTGACCACCGCACTGACATCCGGCCCGGACGCCACCGGGGCGGAGGACCGCCGCGGCGCCGAGGAGGGCGCGTAACTGGGCGTGGGCGGAGGGGCCCATCCGCCCTCCTGGGGCATATCATCGTCGAAACCCCGCTTGCTGCGGGCTTTGCGGTCTCGCCGCCAGTCGTGCGTGTTGGTCATCTCTGGACTCGCCTGTTCGGCCGCGAGCACGTCCGACCCCGCCGTCTCGTGGATTCGAGCCCGGGGAGGTGGAGCGGCCCGCACCGGCCTGACGGTCAGTATAGTCGACGAACGCCCGGCTTCAACGCGGGAAGCGGATTGTGTTGAGGATTCACGGTCTTTTCCAGGTCGATTGCGTCCCGGTTAGGCCGTTTCACCTCCCGCGCGTGTCTGGCGGCCGGCAAACGCGCCCTGGCGCGGCATCAATAGCCGCGCGCCGGGTCCACCACCTGGTGCAGCGGCTCGCCTGCCCGGAACCGCGCCAGATTGGCGAAGAAGGCATCGAGGCAGCGCGGCGCGTAGTCGCCCGGATCATACAGGCCGCAATGCGGCGTGATGACGAGGTTGGGCGTGTCCCAGAGCGGGCTTTCCGGCGGCAGCGGTTCCTGGGGCAGCGCGTCCAGCACCGCGCCGGCCAGGCTGCCGTCACGCAGCTTGGCGGCCAGGGCGTCCGCATCCAGGATCTCGCCGCGGCCGAGATTGACCACGCCGGCATGTGGCGGCAGCAGGTCCAGCTCCGCCCGGCCGATCAGGCCATGGGTTGCCGGTGTCAGCGGCAGGGTGATGATCAGCACGTCGGTGTCCGGCAGATAGGCGCGGAAATCCCCGCCGCGCGTCATCACCGCGACATCCGGATGCGGCCGGCCGGAATGGCTGTTGCCGATGATCCGCATGCCCTGGCCCGCCAGTGCCTGCGCCGCGGCACCGCCGAGCGCCCCCATGCCGAGGATCAGCGCCGTCCTGCCCGCGACCGTGCCGGCCGGCTTCGGCGCCCAGCGGCGTTCGCGCTGGGCGGTGGCGAAGTGCGGCATCTGGTTGTTCAGCATCAGCACCGAGAGCAGCGTGAATTCCGCCGCCTTCGGAATATGCGTGCCGCTGGCATTGGTCAGGGTGACGGCCTCGGGCAGCCCGGCTTGCAGCAGCCATTCCACGCCGGCGCTGGTGTAGCTGATCCAGCGCAGATGCGGCGCGCGGCGGGGCAGGTCGTGCAGCGGCGACTGGCCCGCCAGCAGCAGAACCTCCGCCGCGGCCAGGCCCGCCTCCAGCGCCTCGGGCGTCTGCCCGAAGCTGATGGTCACCTGCCCCGGGGCCGCCGCCGCGCGCAGGCGCGCCTCGGTGAAGGCGGCGGCGAGGGAGGAGGCAGGGTTGACCTGCACATGCAGGCGCGTCGGCGGCATCACTCGATCCGGATGTTGTTGGCGCGGATGATGCGGCCGTAGCTTTCGGTCTGCTCGGTCAGGATGCGGCGGAAGGTGGCGGCGCCCTCGGCACGGACCTCGCCGCCCAGCTCGCCGATGCGGCGGACGATGTTGGGCTCCGCCAGCACCTCGGCGATCTCCCGCTCCAGCCGCGCGATCATGGGGGCGGGCGTGCTGCCCTGGGCGAGGATGCCCTGCCAGGTGCCGGATTGCGGCTCCGGCCAGCCGAGTTCCGCGAAGGTCGGCAAATTGGGCAGCGCCTCCAGGCGCTTGCTGCCGGTCACCGCGACGCCGCGCATCTGGTTGTTCACCACGAAGGGCAGGGACTGGGTGGCGCCGGCCATGGTGAGATTCGCCTCATTCGTCACCAGCGCGGTCAGCGCCGGGGCGCCGCCGCGATAGGGGATGTGGGTCACCTCCCCACCCCAGGCATTGGCCAGCGAGGCGGCGACCAGATGGGTCAGCGTGCCGGTGCCGGAATTGGCGGCGTTCAGCTTGCCCGAATTGGCCTTGGCGTAGGCGGCAAGCTCCTGCGCGTTCCGCACCGGCAATTCGTTGTTCACGGCCAGGATATAGGGCGCGTAGACCACCATCTGCACCGGCGCCAGGTCGCGCAGGCTGTCGAAGGGCAGGCGCGGGAACAGATGCGGGTTGGTGGCGAGCACGGAGATATCCAGCAGCACCATGGTGTGCCCGTCCGGCCGGCTTTTCGCCACCAGGTCGGCGCCGATATTGCCGCCGGCACCGGCGCGGTTCTCCACCACCACCGACTGGCCGATCTTCTGGCCGAGCGAGGGGGCAATCAGCCGGGCCAGGATGTCGCTGGTGCCGCCCGGGTTGAACGGGACGATCAGGCGGACCGTCTGGGTAAAGGTCTGCGCCCGCAGGGTGGCGGGCGCGGCAAGCAGCGGCGCCGCTGCGGCGGCCTGAAGGATGGTGCGGCGTTTCATGGCCTTGGTTTCTCCCGATTTCCGGCCTCTCGCGGGCCAAGTGGTGGCATCATCGCGCCCGCTGCGGCGGGGCGGCAAGGCCGCCGGCCATCGGCGGGGTTACCGAAAGTCGCGGCTGGGCGGCAGGCGGGCGCGTTTCGGCGCGCGGGCGCCGGGATCGGGCCGCCGCACCTCATCGGCGCGGCCCAGCGCACGTTCGGCCCAGGCGGAGCTGCCTTCGCGTTGCGGCAGGCTGTCCAGCAGGGCGGACCAATCGACCAGGCGGCGGGCGATGACGTGCAGGATCGGCACCTCCGCATGCTGGTCCTCCCGTTCCAGCACGCCTTCCACCAGCAGCAGGCGGCCGGCCACCAGGGCGGCGCGGTCGCGGGTGGAGATGTCCTGGAACACCACGATATTGGCGTTGCCGAACTCATCCTCGATGGTCAGGAAGACCACGCCCTTGGCCGAGCCGGGCCGCTGGCGCATCAGCACCAGGCCGGGCAGGCGCAGCCGCGTGCCGGCCCGCGCGATGGCCAGGCGTTGCGTATCGTCGCAGCCGCGCGCGGCAAGCTCAGGCCGCAGCAGCGCCAGCGGGTGCTGGCGCAACGTCAGGCCGGTGGCCAGGTAGTCGCCCACCACCGCCTCGCCTTCCGTATGCGCGGGCAGAAGCGGCGGCGGCTCGGCCAGCAGCGGCGCCTCATCGGCCAGCGCGGCGGCGACGGAATCCTGCGCGATGGCGAATAGCGGCAGGTCGCGCGGGCCGGAGGGCACGCCGCGCGCCTCCCACGCCGCATCGCGCCGCGCCAGGCCGGCGCCGTTGAGGCTGGCATGGGCGAAGGCATCCGCGGCGGCGAGGTTGACCAGCGCCCGCTTACCGGCGCCGCTGCGCCAGGCGAGGTCCTCCACCGAGGTGAAGGGCGCGCCATTGCGCGCCTCCCGCGCCGCGACGATCGCCTGGGCTTCCGCCTCCGCCAGCCCGGTCACCAGCCGCAGGCCGAGGCGCAGCGCGAGGCCAGTAGCACCCGGCTCCAGCGTGCAGTCCCAGTCGCTGGCATTCACATCGACGGGCCGCACTTCCACCTGATGCTCGCGCGCATCGCGCACGATCTGCGCCGGGGCGTAGAAGCCCATCGGCTGGCTGTTCAGCAGGGCGCAGGCGAAGACCGCCGGATGGTGGCATTTGATCCAGCTCGACGCATAGACCAGATGCGCGAAGCTGGCGGCGTGGCTTTCGGGAAAGCCGTAGCTGCCGAAACCCTCGATCTGGCTGAACACACGCTCGGCGAATTCCGCCTTGTAGCCGCGCTGCACCATGCCCTGCACCAGCCGGTCGCGATACTTCGAAACGCCGCCCGTCATCTTGAAGGTCGCCATCGACCGCCGCAGCAGATCGGCTTCATCCGGCGAAAATCCGGCGGCGACGATGGCGAGCTTCATCGCCTGTTCCTGGAACAGCGGCACGCCCAGCGTCTTCTCCAGCACTTTCTTCAGTTCATCCTGCGGATGCTCCGGGCCTGGGGAAGGATATTCGGGCTGCTCGATGCCCTGCCGGCGGCGCAGATAGGGATGCACCATGTCGCCCTGGATCGGCCCCGGCCGCACGATCGCCACCTGCACCACCAGGTCGTAGAATTTGTCCGGCTTCAGCCGCGGCAGCATGTTCATCTGCGCCCGGCTTTCCACCTGGAACACGCCCACCGAATCCGCGCGGCGCAGCATGGCGTAGGTCTCCGCGCAATCCTTCGGCAGCGTCGCCAGCGTATGATCCTTGTGCAGATGCTGCTGCATCAGGCCAAAGGCGCGGCGGATGCAGGACAGCATGCCGAGGCCGAGCACATCCACCTTCAGGATGCCCAGCGCCTCGATATCGTCCTTGTCCCATTCCAGCACCGTGCGGTCTTCCATCGCCGCATTGGTGACGACCGCGAGTTCCGTCAGCGGGCCGCGGGTGATGACGAAGCCGCCGACATGGGTGGCCGCATGGCGCGGCACATCCTGCAATTCCTCCGCCAGCTCCAGCGTCATGGCGAGCCGCGGGTCGGAGGTATCCAGCCCTTCGCTTTCCGCCAGTTGCTGCAAGCCGATCTCGCGCCCCGGTCCCCAACTGGCCTTGGCGAGCCGCGCGGTGACATCCTCCGTCAACCCCATGGCGCGGCCCACCTCGCGGATCGCGCTGCGGGCGCGGTAGCGGATGATGGTGGCGCAGATCGCGGCGCGATGGCGGCCGTAGCGGTGGTACAGATGCTGGATCACCTCCTCCCGCCGCTCATGCTCAAAATCGATGTCGATGTCGGGCGGCTCGCCGCGGCTGGCGGAGACGAAGCGTTCGAACAGCAGGTCGTGCTTGTCGGGATCGACGGCGGTGATGCCGAGCACGTAGCAGACGCTGGAATTCGCCGCCGAGCCGCGCCCCTGGCACAGAATCCCCTGGCTGCGGGCAAAGCGCACGATCTCATGCACCGTCAGGAAATACGGCGCGTAGCCGAGGCGGCCGATCAGCTCCAGCTCATGGTCGATGCGGCCGCGCAGATTGGCGGTGACGCCATGCGGCTGCGCGGCCAGCGCCTCCGCCACGCGATCTTCCAGCGTCTGCTGCGCCGTGCGGCCCGGCTCCATGACCTCGTCGGGGTATTCGTAGCGCAGCTGGTCGAGCGAGAAGCCGGCGGTGGCGTCCAGCACACGCAGCGTATTGGCCAGCGCCTGCGGGTGGCGCGCAAAAAGCCGCGCCATTTCAGCGGGCGGCTTGATGTGGCGCTCGCCATTCGGCTCCGCGTCATGGCCCAGCGCATCGACGGTGGTGCGGAGCCGGATGGCGCTGAGCACATCGGCCAGGCGGCGACGATCCGGATGGTGGTAGCGGATATCGCCGGTGGCGAGCAGCGCATCGCCCGCGATCGCCGCCAGTTCATCCAGCCGCTGCTGGTCGCGGCCGAGATAGGGGCAGGAAGCCGCCAGCAGCAGCGGCAAGGCGAGCCGGTCGCGCAAGGCGGCGGCATCGGCACGCCATTGCCGGCCATCGGGTTCCGCCGGCGGAATCGCGGCCAGGACAAAACCCTCGGCGGCGGCGAACAGGTTTTCACGATCGAGCCAGCACGCGCCCTTTGGTGCGGCCATGCGGCCTTGGGACAGCAGCGCGGTCAGCCGCCCATAGCTGGCGCGATCGGTCGGCCAGGCATACCAGGCGCTGCCGTCGTTCAGCACCAGCCGGCAGCCGACCGCGAAGCGCAGCCCTGCCTGCTTCGCGCCGACATGGCCGCGCACCACGCCGGCCAGGCTGTTGGTGTCGCAGATCCCCAGCCCCGCCAGCCCCAGCGCCGCCGCCGTCGCCGCCAGCTCCGCGGGGTGGGAAGCGCCGTCGAGGAAGGAGAAATGCGACCGCGCGGCCAGCTCCGCATAGCCGGACTCGGCTTGGGGGCGGCCGCCGCTCACGGCAGGTAGCCATGCAGCCGCCAGCCGGAGGTGCCACCACGGCAGACCAGTAGCCGCGTGCCGCAGGGCAGCTCCACCCGATAGGCATCGCGCCGTTCCGCGCCAGCGGCATCACGCCCCTGGGCGCGCCACCATTCCGGCTCCAGCCGCAACGGCCCTTCCGCCTGCAGCACGCGCTGCGAAGCGCCGCGCCAGCGCAGGCTGGCGGGCGGCGCATCCGGCAGCAGGGCCACCACCTCCAGCGGTTTCGGGCGGCGCAGGCGCAGCAAAGGTTGCTCCGGCCGGGACCAGCCGGGCGGCGGCGGTGGCGGCACCGCCTGCGGGTCCAGCGCGGCGACGCTGCGTTCCGGCCAATGGCTCGCTAACGGCGCCACGCGCTGTACCCGCGCCCGCTGGCCGAGCCGGTCCAGCAATTCCGCCAGCGCCGCCCGATCCTGCCGCGCGCCGAGACCCAGGCTGGTCTGGGCGCCGGTTTCCATCCGGTCCGTGGCGCGGGCCTCCAGCGCCATGCGTTCGAAGCCGAGATCGGGTTGCAGCCCGCCCAGCCCCTCGGCGAACAGGCGCCGCAGATGTGCCGGGTCGCGATTCGGCTGGCCGGTGCCGATCGCCACCTCCTGCACCGTGCCATCCACCCGCCAGGCGAGCAGCGCCAGCCGCCGCGCCCCGAGTCCCGCCAGGCGCAGCTTCGTGCACAGCCCTGCCAGCAGCCGGTCCAGCGCGGCATCGATGGCCGGGCGGGTGATCAGCGGCTCCAGCAGATCGAGCGACTCGACCAGCTCGGGCGGCGGCTGCACCGGCTGGATGGCATGCGGGCGGCGTCCGGTGACGGCGTCCAGACCATCCAGCAGCGCTTTGCCAAAACGCCGCGCCAGCGGGCCGCGCGGCTGGTCCAGCAGATCCCCGACCCGGCGCAGGCCGAGCCGGGCCAGCGCCTCCAGCGCCGCGGCGTCCAGCCGCAGCGCCGGGCCGAGCGGCAAGGGCGCGGCCAGCGCCGCCTCGATGCCGGAGACCGCAATGGGCTGGTCGGCGCGGGACCGGGCCAGCGCCGCCGCGGTGGCTGCCGCCCCGGCCACGGCGCCCTGCACGGCCAGCCCATTGTGCCGCAGCCGGTCCAGCGCATCGCCCAGCAGCGCGGCCTCGCCGCCGAACAGGTGGTCGCAGCCGGTGATGTCGAGGATCAGCCCCTTCGGCGGGTCGATCGCCGCCAGCGGCGTGTAGCGCCGGGCCCAGAGCGCCAGGCCGCGCAAGGCCCGCGCATCACCCTCCCGGTCCGCCGGGCGCAGCAGCAATCCGGGCGCGATCGCCTGCGCATCGGCCAGCGCCTGGCCAGGCGCCAGGCCGAGCGCCGCGGCGGCGGCATCCACCGCCACCAGCAGGCGCCGGCTGCCGCTGGCCTCCCAGGTGGCGAGCGGCGAATCCCCCAGGCCCGGCTCCGCCCGGCGGATGCGCGCCGTGGCGAGGTCCGGCAGATGCAGCGCCAGGAAGCGGCGGGCCATGCCGAATTTCATGGAACGGAACCTGCGGCCGGCGTCACCGCGCAGGCGTGCTCCACGCACGCGCAGGCGTGCTCCACGCACGACGCCGGCCAAGGCGCCGAATGGCGCCCGCCGCTTATGCAGTGATTGAGGGCGGATCGGTCACGGTCCGCGGGATTTGGTATCATCGGCCGCGCTGGCCGCGCCGCGTCTCCACGACCGGCACCTCCGCCTCCTCCAGATCCAGCGTGCCGGAGGCCGCCCGCCAGGTCACCGCCCAGGGGCCGCCCGGCCGGCCGCCGCGGGCGCGCAGCAATTCCAGCTGCCAGCGCGGATCCTCCAGCCCATGCCCGCCGCCGCCGGAGGGCAGTGGCCCGACCCGCCAATGGCTGGCCGCGGCGCTCGGGTCCGGGTTCGGCCCATCCGGCCGCAGCAGCAGGCCGAGTGCGCCGCCGGTCTCGGCCGCCAGTTGCAGGCGGCGAGTCGCGGTCAGGTCTAGCCGCGCCGCATCCTCCGCAGCCAGCAGCGCGCCGGTGACGGCGGGGCAGCGCAGCGCCTCCTCCATCGCCCAGAGCGCATCCGCCCAGCGCTCCGCCCGCACCAGCACGAGATTGGCGGGCGACAGGCCACAGCGGGCGAGGCCGGGGGGCCAGGCCTGCAACCCCTCCGGCCCGCCACTGGCAATCCACAGCACGGTGCCGCCGCTGCGGGCCAGCAGCACGGCGCAGAAGGCCGCCGCCGCGCCAGGGGAGATGGCCGCCACCTCATGCATCGCCGCCCGCGCCAGGCCGCCGCCGGGCAGGGGAATGCCCGCGGCGACCGGCACCGGGTCCATCCCATGCCGGGCGCGGCCCAGCCCTTCCAGCCGCGCCACCCGCGCGCGCAGGGCGGCCAGGACGGTGGCTTGGTCGAGCGGGGCCGGGTCCAGTGGAGACTGGTTCGGTGTCATGGTCTGGGCGGGCTGCATCGGCGCGACGATGGCCGAGTGACCCGAACAAATCAAGAACAACACAGCCCTGCAAAGCGCCGCTTCGCCGGCCTGGCTGGCGCGCGGCCTGCAGGATGGCGGGCAGGGTTCTGAAAGCGCTCGCATCCCGCCACCCCGCATCTGGCCGGATATATTTGCGATGCCATTTTCGCATAACCGGGCGCGTGAGACTGGACAGGTGGAAGCCCGGCGTTGCGTTATGTGCAGCAAGGCCCCGTGCCCGACCTCCTGGAGAATTCGCCTTGTCGCTGGACCAGCTCGAATCCCGCCTGCGCCAGGATCTCGCCACGCTGAACCTGCCGCCGGCCAATTGGGTGCCGCCGCGGCCGGATGGGGCGCTGGATGTGCTGGTGCTCGGCGGCGGCATGCTCGGCCTGTCCGCCAGCTTCGCGCTGACGCGACTCGGCATCACCCACCACCGGGTGCTGGAGGCGGCGCCGGCGGGGCGAGAAGGCCCGTGGGTCACCTATGCCCGGATGCAGACGCTGCGATCGCCCAAGCACCTGGTGGGGCCGGCGCAGGACATCCCTTCGCTGACCTTCCGCGCCTGGTACACGGCGCAGCATGGCGAGCCGGGCTGGCAGGCGCTGGGCAAGATCCCGCGCGCGATGTGGCAGGACTACCTGGTCTGGCTGCGCCGCGTGCTGGCGCTGCCGGTCACCAACGGCGTCACCGCCACGCGCATCCGCCGTGGCCGGGACGGGCTGGTGGCG
>NZ_JAUYTS010000125.1 GCF_030695085.1 Falsiroseomonas sp.
CCTCAGGCTCGCTTGACTATGCTGTATCGCTCGACGGACCGCCTCTGTCGTGGTGGCGCTCCCATGGAGAACTTGGCCCATAGCGCATCCCTCCATCCAGGCGACAAGAATGCACCATCAAAGCCTGGGACCAAACATCTAACCCGCCGCCAGCACCCGCCGCGCCTCCGCCGCATCCGCCGCGATCGCGGCCTTCAGCGCCTCCAGCCCGGCAAAGGTCGCGTCCGGCCGCAGGAAGCGGACCAGCCGCACGCCGATTTCCTGGTCGTACAGGTCGCCGGCGAAGTCGAAGATGTGGGTTTCAAGCCGCGTCACCGGGTCGCCGCCCAGGGTCGGGCGGCGGCCGACATTGGCCACGCCCTCCGCCACCCTTCCATCCGGTAGCGCCACGCGCACGGCATAGACCCCGCGCGCCGGTTCCAGATGCCGGCCCAGCAGGATGTTGGCGGTCGGCCAGCCGAGTTCCCGGCCCAGCTTGTCGCCATGGAACACCACGCCGCGCACTTCCCAATCCCGGCCCAACTCGGCGGCCGCGCGGTCCGGGTAGCCATCCTGCAACGCCCGGCGGATGCGGGTGGAGGAAACCGGCCCACCCTCATCCACCACCGGCGGCACCACGGTCAGGCCGATGCCGCGCGCCTCGGCCTGCTGCGCCAGGAACCCGACATCGCCGCCGCGGCGATGGCCGAAGGCGAAATTGGTGCCGCAGGCCAGATGCCGCACGCCAAGCGCCTGGTGCAGCACCCGCTCCACGAAGGCCTCCGCCGGCATGGCGGCCAGGGCGGCGTCGAAGGACAGGGCGTAGACGGTGCGGACACCCAGGGCCCCGAGCGCCCGCGCCTTTTCCGGCAGCAGGGTCAGGCGGAAGGGTGGGTCGTCGGGGCGGAAATGCTCGCGCGGATGTGGCTCGAAGGTCAGGGCGGCGAGCGGCAGGTCCGGCCTTGCGGTATGCGCCGCACGCAGCACCGCTTCATGGCCAAGATGCACGCCATCGAAATTGCCCAGCGCGACGGTGGCGCCGCGCGCGCCTGACGGCACTGCATGCCAGTCCCTGATGATGTCGGGCGTCACGCCTGGTCGGGCCGCAGCCAGGGCTGGGTGCCGGGCGGCGGGGCGAAGGCGGCCAGCTTGTCCAGCGCCTCCCCCACCGTGCTGGCCCGCATCGCCAGCGGCCGCTGCTGATCGCGCACGAAGCCCTCGCGCTGCATGAAATCCAGCACATCCAGGAAGGGGGTCCAGAAGCCGGCGACGTCCAGGAACACCACGCCCTTCGCCTGGATGCCGAGCTGCGCCCAGGTCAGCGCCTCCACCGCTTCCTCCAGCGTGCCGAAGCCGCCGGGCAGCACGATGAAGCCGCCCGAAAGCTCCGCCATCTTCGCCTTGCGCTCATGCATCGTGTCGACGATGTGCATCTCGACGCCGCCGCCATGGCCGACCTCACGCTTCAGCAGGCCGTGCGGGATCACGCCGATCACCTCGGCCCCGGCATTCAGCGCGGCATCCGCGGCGATGCCCATCAGCCCGACGGCGCCGCCGCCATAGACCAGGCCGATGCCGCGCCGCGCGACCTCTCGCCCGAGCTCCCGCGCAGCTTCCGCATAGTCTTCCCGGGCGCCGACCATGGAGCCGCAGAACACGCATACCCGCTTCGGTCTGGTCACGAAAATGGCCCTCATGCTGCGCCGCCGCATGGTGGCGTTAGCCGGGCCGGGTTGGATCGACAAGGCCGGGGCGGTTTGCGAGAACGCTCGCCTTGCAGCAGATGGACGCCCCCATGCCCGCCACAACCCTCGGCACCTCCGAACGCCTGCTGGAGGAACTGCGCCTCTGGGTGGAGCAGGAAACGCCGACCACCGACCCGCTGGCGGTGAATGCGCTGATCGACCGCTGCGAGGCGGAGCTTGCCGCGGTTGGCGGCGAGATCACCCGGATTCCGGGCCGCGACGGCTTCGGCGATACGCTGGTCTGCCGCACGCCGGCGGCCGCGGGCAGCAACCTGGCGCCGGTCATGGTCTCCGGCCACCTCGATACGGTGTGGGACCACGGCACGCTGGCCGGGCCGATGCCGTTCCGGGTGGAGGGCGACAAGGCCTATGGCCCGGGCATCTACGACATGAAGGCCGGGTCCTTCATGGCCTTCCATTCCGTGCGCGAGATCCTGCGCCAGAAGATCCCGACGAAGCGCCCGATCGTCCTGCTGCTGACCCCGGATGAGGAGGTCGGCAGCCCGACCAGCCGCGACATCATCGAGGCCACCGCCCGCGGCGCACGCGCCGTGCTGATCCCGGAGCCGGCCGGTGCCGGTGGCGCCTGCGTCACCGCGCGCAAGGGTGTCGGCCGCTTCGTCATCAAGGTGCGCGGCGTCTCCGCCCATGCCGGCGGCAACTGGGCGGAAGGCCGCAGCGCCGTCGTCGCCCTGTCCCGCCTGGTGCTGCGGATTCATGAGCTGACCGATCTGGACGCCGGCATCACCACCAATGTCGCCCCGGTCTTCGGCGGCACCCGCCCCAACGTCATCCCGCCCGAGGCCGGCGCGGAGGTCGACCTCCGCGTGCCGTCCATCGCGGAAGGGGAGCGGCTGGAGAAGCTGATTTTGGCACTGGCCGGCGAGCAGGATGGCATCCGCATCGAGATCACCGGCGGCATGAACCGGCCGCCCTTCGCGGAAAATGGCGAGATCGTCGCGCTATATGAACAGGCCAGGGCGCTGGCCGCGGCGGCGGGCTACACCCTGCCGAAGCAGCATCGCGGCGGCGGGTCGGACGGCAACTTCACCGCGGCACTCGGCATCCCGACGCTGGATGGCCTCGGCTGCACCGGTGCGGGCGCCCATGCGCCGCATGAGCACATCGTCTGGACCGACCTCGCCGCCCGCTGCGCGACGCTGTGCGGGCTGCTGGAGGAAATCGACTGAGGGCCTTCCCCCTCTATGCCCTGGCGGCGCTGGCCGAGATCGCCGGCTGCTTCGCCGCCTGGGCGGTGTGGCGGGATGGGCGCAGCGCCTGGTGGCTGCTGCCGGGCCTGTTGTGCCTGGCCTTCTTCGCCTGGGCGCTGACGCGGATCGAGGCGGATTTCGCCGGGCGGGCCTTCGCCGCCTATGGCGGGGTCTATATCGCAGCCTCGCTCGGCTGGATGTGGGCGGTGGAGGGGGCGCGGCCGGATCGCTTCGATCTGCTGGGTATGCTCCTATGTCTGGCGGGCGCCGGGGTCATCCTGCTGGCGCCGCGAGGGTAGGAGAACACCATGCCAAGGGCACTCATCGTCGGCGCCGGGCCGGGCTTTTCCGCCAGCCTCGCCAGGCTGCTGGCCCGCGAAGGCTACAGCGTGGCGCTGGCGGCGCGGGATACCGGCAAGCTGGCCGCGCTTGCCGCCGAGACCGGTGCGAGCCTGCATCGCTGCGACGCCAGCGACCCCGCCGAGGTCGCCGCCCTGTTCACCCGGCCGGAGGCGGCGGAGGCGGAGGTGGTGTCCTACAACGCCTCGTTCCGCGTGCGCGGCCCCACGGTGGAACTGGCGCCGGAGGATGTGCGCCGCACCCTGGAGGTGTGTGCCTTTGGCGCCTTCCTGGTGGCACAGCAGGCCGCCGGCCACATGCTGGCGCGCGGTGCGGGCACCATCCTGCTGACCGGCGCCTCCGCCGGGGTGAAGGGCTATGCCCGTTCCGCCCCCTTCGCCATGGGCAAATTCGCTTTGCGCGGCCTGGGCCAGGCCTTGGCGCGGGAGCTGCATCCGCAGGGGGTGCATGTGGTGCATATCGTGGTGGATGGCGGCATCCGCAGCGAACGCCGGCCCGATCCGGGCCAGGACACGCTGCTGGACCCGGATGCCATCGCCGCCGCCGCGCTCGCCGCCATCCGCCAGCCCCGCAGCGCCTGGTCCGCCGAGATCGAGCTGCGGCCCTGGGTCGAGACTTTCTGAGGGAAAACGCCAATGCACAATGATGCCCAGGGCAATGCGCTCACCGTCACCTCCGCCGAGGCGGCGCGTGCCTACGACCATGCGATCGAGGGTTTTCTGAAGTACCGCTTCGACACCGGCCTGCGGCTGAAGGCTTTTCTCACAGCCGATCCCACGGCGCCGCTGGGGCAGGTGATGGCGGGCTGTTTCGCGATGCTGGCCTACGACAAGGGCCTGCTCGGCCGCGCCGCGGGCTCTCTCGCCAAGGCGCAGGCGCTGCCAGCCAATGCGCGGGAACGCGCGCATATGGCCGCCCTTTCCGCCTGGATCGACGGCACGCCCGAGAAGGCGCTGTCCGTCTGGGAGCAGATTGTGGCGGAGCATCCGCGCGACCTGCTCGCCTTCCGCCTGCACCATTTCTGCGCCTTCTGGATGGGCGCGCCGGAACGCATGGTGACGCTGGTGGAACAGGTGATGCCGCATTGGTCGGACAGCACCGCCGGCTATGGCAGCGTGCTCGCCTGCCGCTGCTTCGCGCATGAGGAAACCGGCAGCTACACCATCGCCGAACATGCGGGCCGCGACGCCGTGGCGCTGGATGCCGCCGATCTCTGGGCCGCGCATGGCGTGGCGCATGTGCTGGAGATGCAGGGCCGCCGGACGGAGGGCCTCGACTGGATCGCGGCGCTGGAGCCGAACTGGGACGGCGGCAACAACCTGATGCACCATCTCTGGTGGCACCAGGCCATGTTCATGGCCGAACAGCGCGATTTCGACGGCGTGCTGCGGCTGTACGACACGCGCTTCCGCAACCGCGAGTCGAAGGTGCATCTGGCGCAGCCGGACCTCTACATCGATGTTCAGAACGCGGCCTCCATGCTGTTCCGCCTGCAGCTGCGCGGCATCGCGGTCGGCGACCGGTGGGAGGAACTGGCAGAGAAGGCGGAGGCCCGCATCGGCGATACGCTGTCCGCCTTCACCCAGCCGCACTGGATGATGGCGCTGGCCGCCGGTGGCCGGCGCGAATCCGCCGCGCGGATGCTGGCGGCGCTGGAGGAGGCGGCGCGCGGCAACACCCACCACGCCCGCATCCTGCGCGACGCCGCGCTGCCCGCGACACGCGCCGTGGCGCTGCACGCGGAGGGCCGGCACGACGAGGTGTGTGCCATCCTGCGCCCGGCGCTGGGCGATCTGCACCGCCTCGGCGGCAGCCACGCGCAGCAGGATGTGCTGGAACAGATCTTTGTCGATTCCGCCATGAAGGCGGGACGACAGGCGGATGCGCGGCTGGCGCTGGAACGCGCCGCCGCGAAATCCCCGGTGCCGCCGGCGCGGCGCGTCGGTTTCGCCGAAGCGGCGCTCGCCGTGGCCTACTGACCGGCCAGGGCGCGGCCGAAGACCGGCACGGCGTCCAAAAGGTCCTGCGCGCGGACGCATTCGCGCGGCGTATGCGCCATGGCGATGTCACCCGGGCCGAGCACCACGCAGGGCGCCAGCACCTGCAACTCGCTGGCATCGGTGCCGTAGGGCGCGGTGCGCGGCGCGTGGTTGGTCAGCCGCGTGGCGCGGGCGACGAAGGGGTGGTCCGCCGGCAGTTCGGGCGGGAAGCCCTCCATCTGTTCGGTCAGATCAATCCCGGCATCCCGCGCCGCCTGGCGCACGGCGTGCAGGATCGGCTTCGGGTCCACCTTGGCGCTGTAGCGGAATTTTATTTGTGCGGTGGCCTTGGCGACGGTGACGTTCATCGCCGTGCCGTGGTTGTCGAGGATCAGGTTGAAGTCGGAGAAGGGCGGGTCGTAGTCGGCATCCTGCAGCGCGGGGTTCGTGCGCAGCTCGTCATGCACGGCGCGCATCGCCACCAGGAAGGGCAGCAGCTTCCAATTCGCATTCGTGCCCTTGCCGGTGGAGGAATGCGCCTGCACCCCATGCGCCGTGGCGGTGAAGGCGATGTGGCTGCGATGACCGCGCACCGGCACCAGGCCGGTCGGCTCCACCACGAATATGCCTTGCAGGTTCAGCGATTTCGCCAGCGCACTGTCACGCGCGATGCGCCGCGCGCCGGCCTTCGTGGTTTCCTCATCGGTGGTGATCAGCAGCGTCGCCGGCACATCCGCCGGCGCCTGCCGCGCCGCGATGATGGCCGCCGCCACCTGGCCCTTCATGTCCACGCTGCCGAGGCCGTGCAGCATCCCGGCCTCATCCAGCCGAGGCGCCCAGGGGTCGCTTTCCCACCCCGTCGCCGGCACCGTGTCCATGTGGCCGGACAGCGCATAGCCACCCTTCGGCCCCTTATGCGCCACCAGCGCCCGCTTCGGCACGCCGTTCGCGTCCGTGTAGTCCAGCCGCTCCACCTCGAAACCGGAAAGCTCCTGCTCGATGCGCTCGGCGACCGCCAGGTTGGAGAGGCTGGATCGGCTGTCGATCGCGATGAGGTCGGCTGCCAGGCGCAGCACCGGGTCATTCAGGGTCATGCGTGGCAGGGTCGCTTGCCGGCGCCGGGCGGGCAAGGGAGGATGCGCGCATGACCCCGCAAAGCTACCTCGACCCCCGCAGCGGCAAGACCTGGCCGCTCGATACCCCCCGCTGGTGCGGCGACCACCAGGCACCGCTGCTGCTGACCATGCGGCAGGGCCTGTCCCGCGCCGAGATCGCAACCGGCACCCGCAGCATCTGGCGCTATGCCGCCGCGCTGCCCTGGATGCCCCAGGCGCCGATCAGCATGGGGGAGGGCTGCACCCCGCTGCTGGAACGCCGGCTGCCCGGCGGCACGGCGCTGCTGAAATGCGAGTGGTTCATGCCCACCGGCAGCTTCAAGGACCGCGGCGCCAGCGTCATGCTGTCCCTGCTGCGCGATCAGGGCGTGATGAGCGTGCTGGAGGACAGCTCCGGCAATGGTGGCGCCGCCGTTTCCGCCTATGCGGCCGCCGGCGGCATGGCCGCGACCATCTTCGTCCCGTCCAGCACCAGCCCGGCCAAGACCGTGCAGTCCCGCGCGGCGGGTGCGGCCATCGAACTGATCCCGGGTAGCCGCCAGGATTGCGCCGACGCGGCGCTCGCAAAGTCGGCGGAGCTGTTTTACGCCAGCCACAACTGGCAGCCCTTTTTCCTGGAGGGCACCAAGACCCTCGCCTACGAGCTCTGGGAGGATCTGTCCTTCAAGGTCCCGGACAACGTCATCGTGCCCTGCGGCGCCGGCTCCAACGTGCTCGGCTGCTGGCTCGGCTTTTCCGAATTGCTGCGGGCCGGCCAGATCGACCGGCTGCCGCGCATCTGGGCCGCGCAGCCCGCGAATTGCGGCCCCATCGCGCGCGCCGCGCTTGGCCTGCCGGCGATTGAGGCAAAACCGACCATCGCGGAGGGCACCGCCATCGCCCAGCCGATCCGCCTGCCGGAATGCCTCGCGGCCCTGCGCGAATCCCATGGCGGCGCCGTGCTGCTGGAGGAGGCGGAGATCGCCGAGGCCGCGCTCGCCTTGGCCCGCACCGGCCTTTATGTCGAGCCTACCTGCGCCCAGGCCGCCGCCGCCTTCACGAAGCTCCGCGCCGAGGGCCGGATCGCGGAGCGCGAGACCACGGTGGTGGTGCTGACGGGCACCGGCCTGAAATCCACGCCGCGCTATGCCGAATTGCTGGGGGTCGCCATCTGATGTCGCCGGACCAGCTGCCCACCCCCTGCCTGCTGCTCGACCTGCCGGTGCTGAAGCGCAACATCGCCCGCATGGCGGATGCCATCGCCCGCCATCCCGGCGTGGTGCTGCGCCCGCATATGAAGACCGCGAAATCCGCCGCGGTGGCGGAGCTTGTGGCACCCGGCGGCGGCCCCATCACCGTCTCCACTTTGGCGGAGGCGCGCTACTTCGCGACGCACGGTTTCCGCGACCAGATCTATGCCGTCGGCATCACCCCCGCGAAGCTGGATGCCGTGGCCGCGCTGAACGCGGAGGGCGCATCGGTCAGGATCATCACCGATGACCTGGAAACCGCCCAGGCCATCGCCGCCCATCCCGGCCGCCTGCCGACGCTGATCGAGGTGGATATCGGCGAGGGCCGTGCCGGCGTGGCGCCGGACAGCGAGGCGCTGCTGGAGATTGGCGCGGCGCTCGGCCCGAAGCTCGCGGGCGTGCTGTCCCATTCCGGCCATTCCTATGCCGGCCGCAGCGAGGCCGCGATGGCGGAGCTGGCGGAGATCGAGCGTGCCGGCATCGTATTGGCGGCGGAGCGGCTGCGTGGCGCGGGGCTGACGGTGGCCATCGTCTCCGCCGGCGCATCTCCCACCGCCATGTATGCGGCGCATCTGGAAGGCGTCACGGAAATGCGCGCCGGCGTCTACATGATGGGCGACCTGTTGCAGGCACAGCTCGGCGTGCATCCGCTGGAGGATATTGCCGTCACCGTGCTGACCAGCGTCACCGGGCGCTACCCGGCGCGCAACGCGGTGCTGGTGGATGCCGGAGCGCTCGCCTTGTCCAAGGACCGCAGCACCGAAGCCGCCCCGCGGGACTGGAAATTCGGCCGCGTGCTGGATGTGGCCGGCCAGCCGAGCCTGGGCGACGCGCTGGTGGTGCGGGTGCATCAGGAACATGGCGAGGTCCGCGCGGCGGAAGGCGGAACGCTGGATCTCGACCGGCTGAAGGTCGGCACCAGGCTGCGCGTGGCGCCCAACCATGTCTGCCTGACCGCCGCTGCACATCCGCACTACCATGTGCTGGACGAGGCCGGCCGGGTCGTGGCGGTGTGGGACCGGGTGAATTTCTGGTAGCCGTGACGAAGTGTTGCGATCCTTGTTCCGGACCGTGACATCATTGATAGCAGGGCGACGAACTTACGGTCGTCCGGATGGCCCCCCTCATGGTTCCCCTCATGGACCCGCTGTCCCGCCGGGCCGCGCTGTGGCTGCCCATTCTCGCCTGCCCGGCCCTGCTTGCGGCACCCTCCCGCGCCAGCCAGCCGGTGCCGCCCTTTCCCGAATGGGTCGGGCGCACCGCGCGGCTGCGCAGCCCGGCCGGTGATGCGCGCCTGCTGCTGGAGGCTGACGGCACCGGACTGCTCGCGGTGCGCGCCCTGTTCCGCTGCCGGCCGCTGCCGGTGCTGTCCTGGCGCATGGCGCCCAGCGGCCGGGAACTGACCTACCGCCGGCAAGCCGCCATTTCCGCCAGCCGCGTGGTCGAAGGCGCCGCCCGTATCGAACCGGGCAGCAACAGCCTCATCTGGATCGAGGCGCAGGAACAGCGCGCGCAGTTCGATGGCTTCGAGGCTGCGGAGGCCGTGGGAAGCTGTCCGTAAAGTCAGCGCTCCCGCATCGCCACCCGGAACGACCCAGGCAACAAAATGGCGAGCCGCAAAGTCAGCCCCGCCGAGAGATCCGGCGGCATGACCCGCCAAGCCGGAAAACGTGAAAGGCCGGCGGCAATTCGCGATATCCTTGCAAGATGTCTTAGTTGTAATGTTGTGGCATGTCGCCTCTTGCCGCTGTTCTTGCCAATGCGGCCGCCTCCGCCCTTCTTGTCACCCTGGTTGGTGCGGTGTTCCTGGTGGTTGCCCTGCTCGGTCCCTTCGGCCTGGTGCTGCTTGGCCTGTTGACCCTGGTGGTGTGTGTGCGGGTGCAGCTTGGCGAACTGGCACCGGCCTGGGCGACGCTGGCGACGCCCCCACGCCTCGATCGGCGCGATCCGCCGGAACGCCAGGCCTCGGTGCTGGCAGAGCGGGCGGAGCGCGAGGGCCAGCTTTGCTTCTACCGGCGCACCGGCCTCGGGCTGCTGGCGGCGGGCATCCTCGGCACCGCCGCGACCCGGCGGCGCCCCACCGGTCAGCGCCCCACCGGCCAGCCTTCCGCCGGCCAGCCTCCCATCGATCAGCCTCCGATCGGTCAGCGCCGGTCCGGATAGTCCCGCGCCGGGCGTGGCTTGAAGGCGGGCAGCGACCAGCCGCGCCAGATCGCGGCGCCGCGAATGCCGAAGCCCAGCCCGATGGCCGCGATCAGCGCCACATCGCGGGGCAGCAGCGCCAGGCGCAGCGCCACATAGGCCAGCGCGGCCGCGGCGGCTGCGGTGATGTAGATTTCCTTGCGCAGGATCAGCGGCAGCTCGTCGCAGACCACATCCCGCATGATGCCGCCCGCGGTGGCCGTCACGGTGCCGAGCAGCACCGCAGCCCAGGGCTGCGCGCCGGCGATCAGCGCAATCTCCGCCCCCAGCACGGCGAACAGCGCCATGCCCAGCGCATCGGCCCAGAGCAGCGCCTTGAAGCGGCTTTCCACGCGATGGGCGAAGAAGAACACCAGCAGCGCGGCGGCGGCGGCAATGGCGGGGACCTCCGGCTGGTTCAGCCAGAACACCGGCGTGCGGCCCAGCAGCAGGTCCCGCACCGTGCCGCCGCCGAAGCCGGTGATCATGCCGATCAGCACGAAGCCCACCAGATCCAGCTGCTTGCGGCTGGCGACCAGCGCGCCGGAGGCGGCGAAAACGGCAATGCCCAGCAGGTCCAGGACCTGCAGCGCGCTGTCCAGCCCGCCCAATTATTCCGCCGGCACGGCAAAGGGCCGCGCGCGCCGCGCCGCGTTGCTGGCGCGCCCCATGCACAGCAGTGATGCCAGCAGCAGCAGCGCCGCCAGCGGCAGCACCAGCGCGGCAAACCCGTAGTCGATCAGCAGCCCCACCGGCACCGGCGTGATGGCGCCGCCCAGCGGCAGGCCGGCGGAGACGAAGCCGAACACCTTGCCCATCTGGCCGGGTGGGATCGCGTCCTTCAGCATGACGTCGCGCGGGGTGCGGGAGGATCCCATCGCCAGCCCCGCCGCGCCGGCGACCACCGGCTGCATCCAATGCGGCATCGGCAATACGCCCAGCGCCAGCAGCAGCAACGCGGCCAGCAGGGTCAGCACCAGGATGAAGGCGAAATGCTTCTTCGAGCGGTCCGCGAACCAGCCACCCACCAGCGTGCCGCTGGTCGCCCCCACCATGTAGCCGGTCAGCGCGAAGGACGCGATCGCCACGGGGGTGCCCCACATCTCCATCAGCACGGTGATGGAAAACGCCTGGATCACCGACCCGGCCATGGCCGACAGCAGGAAGAAGCCGAAGAACAGCAGGATCGGCCGGGACAGCAGCAATTCCCGCCCGCCCGGCCCGCCGGTGGCCTTTTTCGGCTTCGCCTGGTCGCGCAGGATGCGGCTCTGCCACAGGATGGCGAGCACCACGGGAATGCCGATCAGGCCGAGCAGCAGCAGCGCCGGCCGCCAGCCCATCACCAGCAGCAGCCCGGCCACCACCGGCGGGCCGGCGGCAAAGCCGAGATTGCCGGTGAAGGTGTGCATGGCGAAGGCGCGGCCGATGCGGCTCGGGTGGATCGACCCGCCGAGAATCGCGTAATCCGCCGGGTGGATCACCGAATTGCCGACGCCTGACAGCAGCGCCAGCAGCAGGATGGCCCAGTAGCCCGGGGCGAACGCCATGGCGGCGATGGACAGCGCCATCAGCAGCACGCCGCCCACCAGGAAGGGCCGCGCGCCATGCTTGTCCACCAGGAAGCCCACCGGGGTCTGCAACGCCGCCGTCACCGCCGCCATCAGCGCCACCGCCAGGCCCAGCTCGGCGAAGGTCACGCCGAACTCGTCGCGCCACACCAGGAACAGTGGCGGCAGGCACAGCATGTAGAAATGGCTGAGGAAATGCCCGGTGCCGATCAGCGCCAGGATGCGGGCGTCCTGGCCAGCCGGGGGCGGGGCGTCGGGGGAAGCGGGGGCGACCATGCCGGGCGGGCTCCGAATTTGCCCGAAACTGCGCCCGCCCCGGCCCCGAGGTCAATCTGCCGCGCTCAGCCCGGCCAGATCCAGATCAGGTAGCCGGCATAGAGCGCCAGCAGCAGCCCCCCCTCCCGCCGCCCGATGCGCCAGCCGCTGCGCGCCAGCACCAGCAGCAGCAGGGAAATGCCCACCATCACGAACATGTCAAAGCCGGCGATCTCCGGCGGGATCTCGGTCGGCGCGATCAGCGCCGTGACACCGCCGATGCCGAGGACATTGTAGATGTTGGAGCCGAGCACATTGCCCAGCGCCACATCCGCATGCCGCCGCACCGCCGCGATCAGGGAGGTGACAAGCTCGGGCATCGAGGTGCCGACGGCGACGATGGTCAGGCCGATCACGCTCTCGGACACGCCGAGGCCGCGCGCCAGGGCCGTGGCGCCATCCACCAGCAGCCCGCCACCGCCCACCACCAGCGCCAGCCCGACCACGATGAAGCCGATCGAGGCCGGCACGCCGCTCCAGAAACTGCTGGCCACGATCGGCGCGTGCTGGGCGAGGCCGCCCGGATGCACCTCCTCCAGCGCCTGCGCCTTCTCGAAGGCCGCGGTGTGGTCGCCGGTCGTGGCGCTTTCCTGCCGCCACGCATAGACGAGATAGGCCACCAGCCCGAGCAGGAAGGCGACCCCCACCACCCGGTCGAGCGTCCAGAACAGCCCGACGGCCAGCAGCCCCGCGGCCGCCACCGCCCCCAGCACGCCATCCCGCCACAGCGCGGCGGAGGGCACGACGATCGGGAAGATCAGCGCCGAAAGGCCCAGGATCAGCAGGATATTGGCGATGTTGGAGCCGACGATATTGCCCAGCGCAATGCCCGGCGACCCGGCGAGCGAAGCCTGCACACTGGTCACCAGCTCCGGCGTCGAGGTGCCGAAGCCGACCAGGGTCAGCCCGATCATCAGCGGCGAAATGCCCATCCGCTCCGCGATGCGGACCGCGCCGCGCACGAACAGCTCGCCCCCCAGCACCAGCATGCCGAGGCCGAGCAGGATCAGCAGCGTGGTGTTCATGCGGGCTTCCGGCGCCACACCTGCCACAGCGCCGTGAAGCCGCCGATGGCGACCAGCGCCGTGGCGACGCGGGACGCGGTGGCCGGCCCGGCCTCCCCGGACAGCAGCGCCGGTATCTGCGAAAGCGCGGAGCCGCCGCCGAACATGGCGAGCGCGCAGATGAGGAAGCCGGTCACCAGCGCCGGGCCGCGCCGCTGCCAGGCAGCCAGGATGGCCAGCGCCCCGAGCCCCGCGGGAATCAGCGCCGTCCAATGCACCGGTGGCGCCGGCAATGCGTAGCCGGCCAGCCCGATGACCAGCAGCAGCACGCCAAGAATCCGCAGCGCACGGCCGGGATGGTATGAGGAGGCAGTCATGTCGAACCCCTGTTCTGTCATGCGGCAAGGCCGCGCGGTTGGTTCGACATCACGCGTGGCGCCCGCGGGCGGCACGGCGCCAGAGGGGCCCGAACCAGCGCGGGAATTGGGCCGGCGCTTCCGGCCTTTCAAGCCTGCCGCAGCAGCCCCACCGTATCCACCACCACCCGGTCTGCGAAGACCTGCGGCGGCAAGGCGCGGAAGGCGGCGTGCGGGACCAGCACGGCCAGGATATCGGCCTGCACCAGCGCCGCCTCGATGCCGACCAGTGCCACGCCGGGCCGCCCGGCCAGGGATGGCGGCAGGGTGGGCAGCATCGGGTCGCAGCACAGCAGGCGCAGCGTGCCGTCGCGGGCCAGATCCTCGGCGACCGCCAGGGCCGGGCTGGCGCGCAGATCCTCCACATCCGCCTTGTAGGTCAGGCCGAGGCAGGCGATGGCGGGCCGGTCCATCCCCCCGGCCAGCGCCCGGATGCGCGCCGCCACCTGGCCGGGCTTCGCCTCATTCACCCCGCGCGCGGTGCGGATCAGGGCGGAGCGTTCGGGCGCGGCTTGCGCCAGAAACCAGGGGTCCACCGCGATACAATGCCCGCCGACGCCAGCCCCGGGTTGCAGGATGGCGACGCGGGGATGGCGGTTGGCGAGCGTGATGGCGGCCCAGGGGTCCACCTCCACCGCCTCGCAGATCGAGGCAAGTTCGTTGGCGAAGGCGATGTTCACATCCCGGAAGGCGTTCTCGGCGAGCTTCGCCAGTTCCGCCGTGCGGCTATCCGTGACCCAGCACCGGCCGGTGACGAAGCCGGCATAGACCGCGCGGGCCAGCTCGGCGCAGGCTGGCGTAAGCCCGCCGATGATGCGGTCATTCGCCACCAGCTCCCGCAGCATGGACCCCGGCAGAACGCGTTCCGGGCAATGTGCCAGATGCACGCAACCGGGCGGCGCCGGCTGGCCACGGCGGGGCAGCGCCAGGTCCGGCCGGGCGGCGGCCAGCCGTGCCGCCAGCGCCTCCGTCGTGCCGACCGGGCAGGTCGATTCCAGGATCACCAGATTGCCCGGCCGCAGCAGCGGCGCGATGGCATCCGTCGCGGCCTCCACGCAGGACAGGTCGGCACGGGGGCTGCAGCCGGGGCCGAGCGGCGTCGGCACGGCAATCACGAAGACCTCGGCCGGTGCCGGCACCGCCTGCGCCGTCAGCCGCCCGGTGGTCAGCGCCGCGGCCAGCAGCATGTCGAGGTCCGGTTCGTGGAAATGCGCCTGGCCGGATTGCACCGCGGCGACCACGCGCGGGTCGGTGTCGCAGCCCACCACCTGATGGCCGCGTCCGGCCAGCATCGCCGCCGCCGGGAGGCCGACATAGCCGAGCCCCATCACGCAAAGGCGCTGCACCTAGAGCCGGTCCACCAGGTCTGGCTGATCCGCCTGGTCGCGGAGGGGCGCATCCGCCCGCCCCGCGGAGCGCTTGGCCTCCCACCACAGCGCCACCGCTTCGGCAATGCGATCCGCGGCGCGGCCATCGCCATAGGGAAAGACCGGCCGCGCCATCTCCGCCAGCCGGTCCGGGTGGTCCAGCAGGGCGTTGGCCGCGGCGAGGATCACCGCGGTGGCGGTGCCGGTGACCAGCGCGGCACCGGCCGAGACCACCTCCGGCCGCTCCGTCACCTCCCGCAATATCAGCACCGGCAGGCCGATCGCGGGCGCTTCCTCCTGCATGCCGCCGCTGTCGGTCAGCAGCAGGCAGGCGGCGCGCAGCAGGGCAACGCTGTCGCCATAGGGCAGGGGGCCCAGCAGATGCACGCCAGGCACCGCGCCGAGCCGCGCCGTCACCGCATCCCGCACCGCCGGATTGGGGTGCAGCGGCCAGACCAGGTCCACATCGCCGCGTGCGGCCAGCGCGGCCACCGCATCGGCGATCCGCAGCAACGGCACGCCCCAATTCTCCCGCCGATGCGCCGTGACCAGCACCATGCGCCGGCCTGGGCGGAGCTCCACCGGCACCACCCCGGTGCGGCGCGCCCGGAACAGCGCGTCGATCCCGGTATTGCCGGTGACCAGCACCTGGCCGCTGCCATACTCCGCCCGCAGATTGGCCGCAGCCGCCGCGGTGGGGGCGAAGCGCAGCGCGGCCAGCGCATCGATGGCAACCCGGTGGAATTCCTCCGGCCAGGGGTTCTGCAGGTCGCCGGAGCGCAGCCCGGCCTCGACATGGCCCACCGGCACGCCCGCCTGATGCGCCGCCAGCGCGCCGGCGAAGGCGCTGACCGTATCGCCCTGCACCAGCACCAGGTCCGGCCGCGTCGCCGCGATGGCCCCTGCCATGGCGGCCAGCAGATGGCCGGTCAGCAGCGGCAGGCCCTGGCCGGCGGGTTGGGCGCCGAGGTCGATATCCGCCCGCTCGCCGAATTCGGCCAGCACATCGGCCACCAGCCCGCCATGCTGTCCGGTGGCGCAGGCCAGCGGCCGCAGCCGGGGCTGGTGCCGCAGCGCGGCCAGCACCGGCATCATCTTGATCGCCTCCGGCCGCGTGCCGAAGGCCACCAGGATGCGGCAGCCCGGCAGCGGCTGCGGCATCGCGTTCATGCGGCCTGTCCCAGCGCGGCCGCCGCGGCTGCGGCGGGCGCGCCGAGGGATTCGCGGATGAAGCCCACCAGCGGCTCCACCACCTGGCTGCGGCGTTCCGGGTCGCCGAACACCGCCATCTCCACCACGCCAAGCTCCGGCAGGCCCGGCACCTCCCGCAGCCCGGCCGGAAAGCCGCTGCGGCCGAGCACCGTCAGCGCGAAGCCAGCCTGCGCGGCGGCCGCCAAGCCCAGCAGGCTGTCACAGGTGAAGACCGTCTCTGAGGCCATTCCGGCGCGGGACAGGGCGCGCAGCGCGCGTTCGCGGAACATGCAGCCCTCCGGCAGCAGCGCCAGCGGCAATGGGCGGTCCAATGGTGCCTGCCAATCCGGCGCGGCAGCCCAGACAACCGGCTCCGTCCAGATCGCGACCCCCGCCACTTCGCCATCCCGGCGCTTGCCGAGCACCAGGTCCAGCCCGCCGGCTTCCTGCTTAACGCGCAATTCGTGGCTGCGGCCGACCTCCACCTCCAGCCGCACATCCGGGTAGGTGCGGGCGAAGCGGGCGAGGATATGGGCCAGGCTGCGCGGCACGAAATGATCCGCGACGCCCAGGCGCAACCGCCCGGCCACCGGCGGTTCCACCATCCGGCGCACGGCTTCGTCGTTCAGCGCCAGCATGCGCCGGGCATGGGCGAGCAGTGTCTCGCCCTCCGCCGTCAGCTCGACACGGCGGCTGGTGCGGCGGAACACCGGGCGGCGGAGCAGGTCCTCCAGCCGCTTGATCTTCAGGCTGACCGCCGACTGCGTCAGCGACAGGGCACTGCCGGCCGCGGTGAAGCCGCCGAGTTCGGCGACCAACACGAAGCAGCGCAGCAGGTCGAGATCGAGGTCGGGTCTACGCATGATCCGCCGATGATGGTGAATCATACGTTAACAAGCAACTCCTGGTTGATGATCCCTGCCGGCAGCGCCGTATGGGCGTGGCGCCGGCAGGGCTCGCACCAGACCCCGATGGTCGCAACCCGCGGCCGGCAAGGCCGGCCGGGGCGGCGGATGGTGCCCGGCGCCTGATCAGGCCGGGCGAGGTGCCGGCAACCGAGGGCGGATCGGTCACGATCCGCGGGATCTGGCCTCAGATATCCTCGTCGTAGCCGCCGCCATCATCATAGGCGCCGGCATCGTCCTGGTAGCCATGCGCCGCGGCGTCCTGCCCCGGATCGGTCCAGGGGGAGGAGGCGGGCACCGCTTCCTGGCCGAAGGCGCCGGCCGCCCCATCGGCGGACATGGTCGCTGCTTCCGCGGCACCGCCGCCGCCGAGCGCGCCCATCAGCGCGTTACCCAGCATCATGCCGCCCGCGACGCCGACCGCGGTCATCATCGCGGTGCGCATGAAGCCGCCGCTCTGGCCCTGCTGCAGCGCCTG
>NZ_JAUYTS010000127.1 GCF_030695085.1 Falsiroseomonas sp.
CCTCAGCCGCCGCGCCACGGACCTCATCGCCCGGCAGGAACAAGCGGGCTGGTTCGACCGACCCGCCGGCGCCGGCCGGCCCGACTTCGCGCTCGCGGCATTGCGCATGGGCGGCCAGCGCGCCACCGACAGCTTCCTCTACCGGCAACGGCTGCTGGATGTGATGTCCAGCCCCATCATCGCCATCGCCGCCACGGCGACCGTGCACGCGGCGGCGCAGCTGATGCATGCGCGCGGCATCGGCAGCGTCTTCGTGGAAACGCCGGAGGGTCATGGCCTGGTCACCGAGCGCGACATCCTGCGCGCCATGGCGGAAGGCGGCGCCGAGGCTGCGAGCGCGCCGGTGGGCGGTTTCATGAGCCGGCCGGTCATCGCCGCACCCGCCGAGACCTTCCTCTACCGCGCGCTCGGCCTCATGGCGCGGCGCAACCTGCGCTACCTCGGCGTTACCGAGGGTGGGCGGCTGACGGGCATCTTCACCCTGCGCACCCTGCTGCGCGAACGCGCGCTGGCCACGCTGACGGTCGGCGACGAGATCGCCACCGCGACGCGCCCCGCCGAGTTGGCCCGCGTGCAGGCGGCGCTGCCGGGCCTCGCCGCCGGGCTGCTGGCCGATGGGCTGGAGGCGCGCGCCATCGCGGCCATCATCGCCGCCGAGGCCCGCGCCATGACCGCCCGCGCGGCGGAACTCGCCGAGGCCGAACTCGGCCCACCGCCGGCCGACTACGCGCTGCTGGTGCTGGGCTCCGGCGGGCGTGGCGAGAGCCTGCTGGCGCCCGACCAGGACAACGCCCTGGTGATCGCGGACAGCTACGCCGGCGACCTCGACGGGGCGGAGGATTATTTCACCCGCCTGGCGTTGCGCGTGAACGACATCCTGGACCAGGCGGGCATCCCGCTGTGCAAGGGCGGCGTCATGGCCCGCAACCGGCCCTGGCGGCGGCGCCTGTCGGAATGGCGCGCGCAGCTGGCGGAATGGGCGCGGCGGCCGGAGCCGGAGGCGATGCTGAACCTTGATATCTTCTATGATTTCACCCCGGCCCATGCCTCATCCAGCGACGGGGCCGCATTGGCCGCCGCGTTGCGCGAGACGGCAACCGAGACCGCGCGCGGCGCGCCCGCCCTGCTGCGCGCCATGGGCGAGGCCGCCGGAAGCCATCCGGCGCCGCTCGGCCTGTTCGGGCGCATCCGCAAGGACGATGCAGGGCGGGTGGATCTGAAATCGGGCGCGTTGCTGCCCATCACGGCGGGGGCGCGGGTGATCGCGCTGCGGCACGGCGTGACGGCGCTGTCCACGCCGGAGCGCCTGGTGCAGGCCGCCGGCCGGGCCGGCCGCGGCGAGACGGATGCGGCGCTGCTGGCCGATGTGCAGGGCTTCCTGCTGCGTCTGCTGCTGGCGCAGCAGATCGCGGATCTGCAGGCCGGCATCCCGCCCAGCAACCGTGTGGAGGTGGCGCGCCTGAGCCGCCAGGACCAGGAACATCTGAAGGACGCGCTGGGCCGCATCGAGCTGATCCGGGAGATGCTGCGCGACCTGCTGCGGGGGATGTGAGCCCCGGGTCAGGCCATGCCGGATGACCGCACCGGACAGAGGCAGCGCGGCCGATTTCCATTCCGGCCCGGCACATGATGCGCCGCCATCACCCCCGGGGCCGGGCCGCCCAGAACATCAGCCACTTGGCCGGCCAGGCCCAGGCGATGCCGGCGACGATGAAATAGGCGAGTTGCACCAGCCAGTGCAGCTTCAGCACATGGTCGGCCAGCGCCACCACGGCCATCACATACAGCAGGAATCCGAGGAGGCCGCCCAGCAGGGCGAGGGTGCTACGCGACATGCACCGCATGTGGCCCAGCCTGCCGCATCCGCCAAGCCCTTGCCTGCCTGGTCACGCACCGCCGGCCTTGCGCGGCCGGGGGGCACGGCCGGCCTTGCGCGGCCGGGGGCGCCGCCGGGCTTGCGCGGCCGAGGGCAAGGTTGCGGCCCCGGCCCACGCCGGCGTAGCTTCCGCCCGCGCGGCAGCGCGGCCCC
>NZ_JAUYTS010000136.1 GCF_030695085.1 Falsiroseomonas sp.
GCCCGGCTTCACCGTCAGCGTGAGGTCGGACAGCATGGCCGTGCCGTCGGGCGCCGCGATGCACAGGTCCCTCACGCCGATGTAGGGCTCAGGCGTACGGTTCAGGTTGATCGCGGTCTCCCCGGTGCGTGCGGCCTCCGCGGCGGCAAGGCGAACGGCCTCATCGAGCATCAGGATCCGTTCCACCGAGGCCCGCCACCCGGCAATCACGGCCAGGTTGTCCACCGGCCAGGACAGGGCGGCGGTGACCTGCTGGAACGCCTGCCCCGACTGGATCAGCCGGCCGAGGGACAGCGTGCCCTCAAGGAAACGCGGTACTCCGACAAGGACGGGAAGCACGCCGGCGAGGACCACGTAGCCCGAGGAGAAGGTCATCAAACGCGCCAGTCCCACCGTTTGGTCGCGCCATGACTTCCCGATCGTCCCGAAGACGGTCTCGAGCCGTTCGCGTTCGAGAGGTCCACCGCGCGCGACGGCGATGGGCTCCCCGCCTTCGTGGGACCGCACCAGGCTGAAGCGGAACTCGGCCTCACGGGTCTGCCGCGTGTCGGTGGCCCGCACGAGCGGCCGCCCGAGCATGAAGGCGACGACGGCACCGGCTCCGGCATAGCCGAACGCAAGGACGACGAGATGACCGGGTACCGCCACCCCGGCCACCTGGATCCAGCCCGACAAGGACCAAAGGATCCCGATGAACGTCACCAGCAGCAGCACGCAGTAGAACAAGGTGCTGGCCAGATCGACGGCCGCCTCGGTCGCGATGCGGATATCCTCGGCGATGCGCCCGTCCGGGTTGGCGTGGTCGCCGGGAATACGGTCGGCCTGGTAGTGCCGGGCGTCCCGCATCCAGTCCCCGATGACCCGCGCCGTCAGCCAACGGCGCCAGTCGAATTGCAGCCACCGGCGCACCGTCAGATGTGCCGTGTTGGTCGCCATGGTGCCGAGCATGATCATCGCGAAGACGCCGATCTGTTCCATCGCGCGGTCGGTCAAGCGTCGCTCCAGCGCGTCGAACAGATCGGCGGTCCAGAGATTGAGCCAGACCACCAGCGCGACCTGGGCAACCACGAGCAGGGCGAGCGTCGCCGCCAGCAGGCGCGGCCGCCAACCCTGCCGAGACGTCCAGTAGGGGCCGGAGAGCCTCATGAAGTCGCGGAAGAATCGCTTGGTATGGTTCGACCGGGCGCCCAGGCTTTCCTGGAGAACGGCCCGGAACGGCTCGGCAGGTGGTGACTTGTCGGTCATTGCGGCAGCATAGCGCAGCGGACAGCGACCCGTCGGCCTGATTGCCGACGCGCGCGAAGTGCGGGCCTCGGCAGCGAGTGGGAGCATCAGGCCAGCGATCCGAGGGCCACTGCGCCGGCTCCCTTGCGTTGTGTTGCTGTAACGGATGGATCTCCCGCCGCGAAGGGCAGCGCCCGTGGACGATCCCTACACGATCCTCGGCGTCGCGCGGGATGCGAAGCTGGCGGCGCTCCGCAAGGCCTAATGTGCCTCGCCATGCAGTGGCACTCCGGTGCCAAACCCGACAAGCCGGAGGCCGGGGCGCGCTTGAAGCAGATCAGCCGTCCCCACACATTGCTGTCGGCCACCGAACAGCGCGACCACGCCGAGGCGGCCAGCGGCGCTCGCTCCCGCTCCCACCCCGGCGGCTTCGAGACACTGGACGCCTTTGGTAAGGTCTGAAGCCATACTCTACGGACCGGATCGATCAGCCTAGGCTGGTCGAGTCGAGCTGAAGCGCAGCCTGTCGCGGCCGCTGCTCGACGAAGACGGCAAGATCGCTTGGGCTACCATCGCTCATTGTCGTGCGCCGACGCACAGCAGCAGCTCGTTCGGACCCTCCCATCCGCCCGCCTTCGTGAACTGAGCAAGTTCGAGAGCCATTTCGTCCCAAGCCCTCCGCTGGTCATCGGGTGGAAGCAGCCGCAGCAGGTTCAGGATCGGCGAGCCTGCGCTGCGCACGAAGTCGAGGTAGTCCGCGCTGCTCGGTACGCAGAAGGGCACCGCAAGCGGTTGCACGGTCACATCCCTGAACCCGGCTTCGGCGAGCAGCTCCGCCATCAGCCCCGGCTTGCCGAGGCTCAAAAGCGACCCCGGCGGCGGCGGCTGGTCAACCGGCTGGCCTGCATACCGGCGCGCGATGCGACTGGTGATCGTGATGCAGGGATTGGCCTCGGCATGCGAGAAGACCAGCGCCGTGAAGCGCCCACCCGGCGCGATCGCTCGGAGGATGCCCCGCAGCGCGACGAGCGGCCGCTGGCAGAACATGAGGCCAAGACGGCAGATCGCTGCGTTAAAGCTGGCGCCGTCCATGTCCAGTGCCTCGGCATCGGCGATCTGGGTCCTTGCCCAGGGGAGGGCCGCACGGCGCAGATTCGCGTCGGCCAGCGCGACCATGGCAGGCGCGACATCGGTGGCCAGCACCGCGCCGGTCGGACCGACGCGGCGGGTGATGTCGATCGTCTGGTCGCCCGCGCCGGCGGCGACGTCGAGCACGCGCATCCCGGGCCCGATCCGCGCGGCGTCAAGCATCGCCTCAGTTGCCTCCGCCAGCCAGGCCCGGATCAAAGCTGAGTTGCGATCCCAGCCGGCGGCGGCCCGATCCCAGGCCTCGGTGCTATGCTGCATGGCGTCAGCCATCAGTCGGCACGAATGCCGCTGGCGGCGAGGAAGGCCTGCCATGCGGGCCGCTCCTGCGCGATCCGCCCCCTCATCGCCGCGGGCGTCCCGGCGACCGCCGTCATCGCCATGGTGTTGAAGGCAGCGCGCAGCGCCGGATCGGCCGCGGCCTGGCGGATCGCCTCCGCCGTGCTCTCCGCCAGCACGGGCGACGCGCCGCCCGGCAGGAAGAAGCCGAACCATTCGCCCATGACCAGGCCGCGGAAGCCCTGCTCCGCCACGCTCGGCACCGCAGGCAGGAAGGGGCTACGCTCCGCACCCGAGGTCGCCAGCACGCGCAGGCGACCGGCGGCGTGGTGCTCCCGAAGAAGCCCCTCCGGCAGGGCCAGCACGGCGATCCGCCCGGCCAGCAGGTCCGCCACTGCCGGCGGTCCACCGGGATAGGGCACGTGCGTCGCCTCGACGCCGGCTTCCGCGAACAGCTTGGCTGGGAGCAGATGCGGCAGGCTCCCGACGCCTGGCGAACCGAAGTTGGCGACCGCAGGATTGGCGCGCGTCCAGTCGCGCAGCTCGTTCAGGCCGCGCACCGTGGCCGGCACCGCCGGCCCGACCGCCAGGCCGAGGGTCGCCTCGGCGGCGACCGACACCGGCCGAAGGTCGGCGTCTGGGTCGTAGCCGAGTTCCCGGAACAGATAGGGATAGATGCTGGCGACCGCGCCCGCCCCGAGCAGCAGCGTCGAGCCGTCGGCTGGCGCCTGCCTTAGCGCGCCGACCGCGACCCGACCCGCCGCGCCGCCGCGGTTCTCGACCACGACCGGCCGGCCGAGCCGGGCCGCGAGCTGCTCCGCGTAGCGCCGCGCAATCACATCCGGGATGCTGCCCGGCGAGGCGCCGGAGAGGATCCTGAGCGACGCGCCCTGGGCGAGGCCGTTGCGCGTTGGCCCGATCAGCGTCAGCGTGGCCGCCGCGAAGGCGCCGCATATCCCTCCGCGTCGCGAAAGCCCGAGATTTGTCATTCTGCATCTCCTTCCCGACCGATGACATGGTTGCCGGCCCCTGTCCCATTCTGCGAGGGACCGTCTTAGCGATGGGGTAGCAATTGGCGGCCCCGGCAGTCAGAACGGCGCCGCCTCAGCGATCCCGCGGGCCGCCGCGGCGACCAGCAGCGCCGCGATGCCGAGGCGGAACAGCGCTTCGCGCGCGAACACCGCCCGCTGGACAGCCGGCCTTCCGAGCAGCAGTGCCCAGGCCAGGCAGACGCCGAGCGACAGCACCGCGGCCCCTGCCGCGACCGCCCAGCCGGCAGCTACCTCGCAACCGGCGAGCGGGCCGGCAAAGGCGGAAGCGAAGTACGCGATGGTCACCGGGTTGACCGCAGCGGCGCGGAAGCTCGTCAGGAAGCCGGCGCGAAGGCTCTGGCGGGTCGGTTGCGCCGCCGGCCGAGACCGGGCGATCCGGAGCGCCGCGAGCAGCAGCAGGGCGCCACTCGCAAGGGCGAAGAGGTCGAGCACCGGGCCAGAGCGCGGCAGGACGCCCGAGGCCAGGTGCGCCGCGCTGGCGATGAGGCAGACCGCGAGCGCATTCGCCGCGCAGCGCGGCAGCGCCGCCCTCACGCCATGCAGCGCGGCCGCATTGACCACCAGAAGGACGTTTGGCCCCGGCGTCATGGCGACCAGCGCGTAGCCTGCCAGCACCTGCCCCGCCAAGCATGCCCAGATCTCCATGACCGCTCTCCCTGTCGCTTCGCGCGGCGCGGAAGGGCCCGCTGCGGCGCGAGGACAGGGATGGCAGGTGCGGTCTTAGAGACCGGGTAGCGGTTCGCGCAGTCGTGCCGCGGAGTCGGCAAGGCCGGCCCGGGTGAGCCGGTCGGCCGCCTGACCGAGCCCGCGCTGGACGCGGCGGTGCAGCACTGCCCGGCGCTCCATGACCACCGGCAGGGATTCGTCGGGCAGGAGCGGGGCCCGATAGAGCGCCAGGATCGCGGCGCCATGCGCGGCGACCTCCCCTGTGGGGCAGGTCTCGAGCCGCGCGAGCAGCGCTTCCAATGCACCGACATCGGTCCAGCAGCGCTGCGGGTTGAGCTGCAGCGCCCCCTGGCGCAGCAGGACGCGGTCGTCGCCGCCGAGCAATTTCCGGAGCCGGTGCAGCGCATTGTCGAGCGCGTTGCGCGCCGCGTCGCCATCCGAATCCGGCCACAGCGCATCGGCCACGCGCTCCTGCGCCAAGGAGGCGGAGCCATGTGCAGCCAGCAGCCGCAGTAGCTCGAGCAGTCGCCGGCTCTCCTTGCGGGAGGAGGGCAGCGGCGCGTCGGTACGCTCGATCTCGAAGGCGCCGAGAGCGCGGATGCGCAGCGCCCAGGGCCATGCGGCGCCGGCCTCAGGTGGCGCCTTCAGGTCGTTGCGCAGCACCACGTCCTGCGCGACTTGGGGCTCCACGCCGTGTTCCAGCGCCAGCGCCGCGAGGCGGGCCATCATGTCGCCACAGCAGAACAGCATCGGCCCGTGGCGGAAGCCGCAGTCGCGCGCGACGCGGTAGGCGGGGCGAAGATGATCGAGTGCGTCCGGCACGTCGCCACGCCGCAGCGCCGCGTAGGCGGCGACACAGCCGGCCACCCAATGGTGCCAGCGGCAGATCGCATGGAAGGGGTGGGCGAAGACCTCGTCGAGCAGATCGCGCGCCTCGTCATGCGCATCGGTGTGCGCCGCGGCGAGGGCGTTGGCGATGAGGGCGATGTGCTCGCGCATGCGGAAGCCGCTGCCGCGTGCGCTGGCCACCGCGGCGCGCATCAGCCGCAGCGCGGCCGGCCGGTCGTCCTCCAGCAGTGCCAGCATGCCGCGCTGGTGCTCGAAGGCGGTGCGGTCGGGCGCATTGGCGGGGTGCAACGCCGCGGCGGCGCGGTCCTGGTGCCGTCGCGCCCGCACGGCCTCCACCGCGCCGAGGGCGGCAAATACCGCCATGTTCTCCGCCGCCACGCGCTGTCCCGCGAGCGACGGCTCGGCCTCGACCAGCGCAAGGGCTTGCTCGGCATCGGCGAGCGCCTCGGCGTTGCGGCCGAGCAATGCCTTGACGGAGACGCTGACGCCGAGCCAGCGCATCATCGTCACAGGCGCCGCGCGGCCCTGCGCCGCCAGCGCGTCGATGCGCCGCAACACACGGTCCAGCCGGTCCACATGACCGCGCCAGAGCAGGTGGAACGCCAATGACCCCACCAGCAGCCGCTGGCCGAGCGCCGCGTCGAGGTGAAGTAGCCCCTCCGCACGGTCGGCCAGCGGCTCGGCCAGATCGTGCCAGGGTGCATGGTAGACGACGGCGGCGAGCAGCCCCGGCACCAGGCGCATCTCCGCCGCGTCGTCGCCGACGATCGCGGCGCGGTCGGCGTGGCGCGTGAGGACCGCGATCCAGCGGTCGAGCTCGGGCAGCCGTCCCAGCGACACCAGCGCATTTGCAGCACCGGCGGCCGCGGCCAGCGCCGCCGCGCCGTCACCCGCCTTCTCCGCATCCTCATGCGCAAGGACGAGGCGAGACAGGGCCAACGCCGGTTCCCGGTCGAGCAGGCAGAGGCCGTGCCAATAGGCCAGGCTGTCGCGCGATTCCGCTGGCAGCGCCTCGATCAGCCGCAGCAGCGCGCCGGTGCGGCCCTCCGAGACGTAGCGCGGCGCGGCACCGCGCAGCGCCGCCTCGGCCTCGTCCCAGGCACCGACCTCGGCGAGGAGACGGAGCGCGGCATCCGCCTCCCCGGTTTGGAGCAGTGCGGCCGCCGCATGCCGGCGCAGCACCGCGACCTCCTCCGGCGCGGCGGTCGCCTCGAAGCGCCGGCGGAGCAACTCGCTGAACAGGGCGTGAAAGGTGTAGGTACGCTCCGGCCCGTCGCGCCGGTCGGTGAACAGGCTCGATGCTGCGAGGCGTTCCAGCAGCGCCGCGGCATTCGGATGGCCGCTGACTTTCTGGGCGAGGGTGGCCGTCGCGCTCGGCAGGTAGGCGATGGCCGCGAGCGCGCGCTGCTCCGCCGCGCTCATGCTTCGCAGCACCTCGCCTGCGAGGAAGTCGAAGAGCCTTTGCCGCGCCCCCGGGGCTGGCAGGACCGCATCTGCGGGAGAGCCGAGGAGCATCAGTGTCAGGCCAGCGGCCCAGCCCTCGGCGGCAGAGAGCGCGGCGGCAAGGGCCTCCGGTCGGCCGTGCAGGCGCACGAGATCACGCGTCTCCGCCTCGTCGAAGCGCAGCGCCTCGGCATCCAGGACGGCGAGATGCTGGCGCGCCAGCGCCAGTGCGTAATCCGGCGGCGGCGGCTCTCGGCTGAGGAAGATCCACTCGACGCCGCGCGGGAGTTCGCCGAGGACGCGGGCGATCGCATGGTGCAGCGGGTGGTCGGGTGGCAGGTCCTGGTGGTTGTCGAGAACAAGCGTCCACTCGGGCGGCAGGTGGTCGAGCAGCAGGCGCAGACGGCGACTTAGGCTGCCCGCCAGGTCCGGCAGGTCGTCCGCGCCGAAGGCGGGAAGGTCGAGGGGCCGGCCGGCCGCAGCGGCTGCCAGTCTGTCGAGCGAGGCGACGAAGGTCGGCGCGTCAGCGTCGCCTGCGTCCACCTGGAACCAGAGCGTGCGCCGATCGCGAGCCCTCAGCCAGGTGGCGACCAGTGTGGTCTTTCCTGCCCCGGGCGGAGCGGCGATCCAGACACCCGGATAGTCGGCCAGACCATCGAGTGCCGCGAACAGGCGCTGACGGTCGAAGGCACGGCCGAGCCGCGGTGGCGACAGCTTGGCAAGCGCGGCAGGGACACGGGCGGCCGGTTGGGTGCTCATGGGTGGCTCCTTCGCCTCATCCCTGCTCTCGGCGCTGATGACCCAGCTTAATTAGCAAAGCAAAGCGGCGGAAAGCTCGAAGGCCCGCGCCAGCTTCCTGGCGAGTGACCGGACCTACGGTGCCCGCCGGGTCTGGCACGACGTCCTGGCGGACGGCGTCGATTGCGGCCTGCACAGGATCGAGCGGCTGATGCGCCAGGGTGCGCTGCGGGCCAGGCCACGGCGACGTGGCCTGCCGCCGGACAGGGGCGAGCGGGCACCAGTCCCGGCCAACATCCTTGACCGCCAGTTCCAGGCGGAGGCTCCGAACCAGAAGTGGGTGGCCGATTTCACCTACATCTGGACCGTCGAGGGCTGGCTCTACGTCGCCGTCGTTATCGACCTCTTCTCACGCCGCGTCGTCGGCTGGTCGATGAGCGCCACGATGGCAGCGCAGCTCGTCACCGATGCGTTGGTCATGGCCATCCGGCGCCGTGGCAGGCCGAAAGCCCTGCTGCACCATTCGGACAGGGGCAGCCAATACAGCAGCGAGGGGTTCCGGCGGCTGATGGCCGACCATGGCGTCACCTGCTCCATGAGCAGGTCGGGCAACGTGTGGGACAACGCAGCGATGGAGAGCTTCCTCTCATCGCTGAAGACCGAGCGCCTTGCCCGTAAGAACTACCGGACCCGTGACGCCGCCCGAGCAGAGGTGTTCGACTACAT
>NZ_JAUYTS010000142.1 GCF_030695085.1 Falsiroseomonas sp.
CCGCAGGTCGAGGAAGGCCACGCGTGTTCCAAACGGGATGTTCCAGGGATTGCGCGCGAACATCGCGCCGGTCTCGCGATCCATCGCCGTGGTGACGAAGGGCTGCGTCGCGGACCGCGAGGGTCCCAGCACCCATTCCACATAGGCGGTAACGCTGAGGCGCCGCATGCGGCCCGAACGGTTGGTGAGCAGCAGGCGCGAGATCTTGAGGCTGTCGTTGAGCGGGACGGATTGCGTCAACTCCGACCGGATGCCGTGCGCCTCGTGCTCGAAACGGCTGTAGCCGCGGCCGTGCCGCGCCACATAGCCCAGCGCCTCGTCACGCATCGGCAGTGCGGTCGGCGTCCACACCGCGCCGCTCTCCTCGTCGCGCAGGTAGAACGCCTCGCCCGTCCGGTCGGAGATGGGGTCGTTCGACCACGGCGTAATCTGGTTCTCCCGGCTGTTCACCGCCCAGGTGAACCCGCCGCCTTCGGTCGGCACGTGAAAACCGAAATGCGGGTTTGCCACGACGTTGATCCAGGGCGCCGGCGTCGATTGCCCGGGACCGAGAAGGGTGACGTATTCGCGGCCATCCTCGTCGAAGCCGCCCAGGCCGTTGAACAGTTCAAGCTTCGACGACGGGGGAGGCGATGCCTCGGCGGTAGGGCGCGACGGCATGGCAGGCGACGGCCTTGGCATCTGCTCCGCAGCCTCCCGCATCAGCAGGGAAATCCTGTCGATCTGATCCGCGAGTCCCCCCCGCCGCGCCAGCAGCACCACCCGTGCCGTCGCGCCGAGCAAGGCGCGTGCCTCCGCAGAAATCAGGTCGGCCCGCAGCACGTAGACCCGTCCCTGCCGAGGGTCGCCGCCGTGCTGCCCGCGGCTGCTCCGAACCAGCGCCTCCAGCGCCTCCTGCAGATCCTGGATGTAGGATGACTGGCGCTCGTTCAGGAAGACGATGTCCACGGCAAACCGCTTGGCCCGCCAGTATTCGAAGGCCCGCAGCAATTCTCGCGCGACGCCCAGGTTGTCGGCCTGATCGATCCGCAGCAGCAGGATGGGCAGGTCGCCCGAGATGCCGTGCGCCCAAAGCCCCGATTGCGCGCCGCCGCCATGGCAGATCGCCTCGGAATTGGCGCGCATGGCCGGCGTGGCGTACACCAGATGCCCGGCAAGGCGCTGGAACAATGCCGCCGTTCCGGGCGTGATGCCCAGGTGGTGCATCTGCACCTGTGCCTGGGTCCAGGCCAGCGTCGCGGCGCGCGGGAATGCGCCGGCGTCACGGTACTGGTCCGCGATGTCCAGCAGCGCCTCGCGCGTCGGCGCCACCATCGTCCAGAAGGCGACGCGCACCATCGCCCCGGGTGCCACGAGGATGCGTCGGCGCAGGGCGAAGGCCGGGTCTAGCACCGTGCCCACGGTGCCCGACAGGTCGCGGCTGCCGGCCAGGGCGGCGGGGCTGCGCGCCCCGTGACCGCGCCCCAGGAACCGCGCACGATCGGTCTCGAACAGGGGTGGGCCGTGCGTCGCGCCTTCAGCCACGCTCAGATGCGCCGCCCAGATTCCCGGGTCGTCGGACCCGCGCTTGCGGCGCGTCGCCAGCAAGGCCCCCAGGGCCGGGACGTATTCCGTCTCGATGAACAGCTTGGAGAAGGCCGGGTGCGCGATGTCGTCGGCCGGCCTGGCCAGTGCCAGCTCGGCATAGGAGGTGACGTCGATCTCACGCAGGGTCGTGCCAGTGTTCGTCACCGAGATGCGACGCACCTCGGCATCGTTCTCCGACGAGACGATCACCTCGAGCGTCGTCGTCAGCGTGCCGTCATCGCGGGTAAACTCCGCGCGGTCTTCGTGAAAGGTGACGCCATAGCTGTCCGGCCGCGCGCCGGTAGGCTGTGCCCCCGCGGACCAGACCAGGCCAGACCGCACGTCACGCAGGTATATGTAGGAACCCGCATCGTCGCAGGTGGCATCTTCGCGCCAGCGCGTCACCACGATGTCTCCCCAGCGCGTGTAGCCGGAACCCGCGGCGGTCAGCATTGTGGAAAGGCGGCCGTTCGAGAGCAGATGCGTGGCGGGCGTGGCCTGCTGCGCTGATGGAAAATGGCGCGCGCCCGATCGATCCGCCTCGGACGTCCGGCCGGCAGATCTGACCTCCACCGCGAATGGCCGGGCGCTTGCGACCTCGCGCGGCATGCGCTCATGCAGCAGCAATTCGGTGGCCTGCACGATCGGCTCGGCATGGAAGCGCCGCCGCATTGCGCCCCCATCCAGGGCGGTGGCCAGCGCCACGATGGTCATCCCCTGGTGATGCGCCATGTAGGCACGGATGAGTGCGCTGTCAGCGCCTTTGGGAAGGCGGGTGCGGGTGTAGTCGATGGCCTCGTAGAAGCCATAGCGACCACGCGCGCCGGCCTGTGTCAGCCGGGCCAGATTGGCGTATGCCTCCCTGGGGTCCACCATCGCGGCCAGCGCCGTGGCGTAGGGGGCGATCACGCAATTCTCGCTCAAGCCCCGCTTCAGGCCGAGGTTGGGAACGCCGAAATTGGAATACTGGTATGTCAGTTCCAGGTCCCGCGCATTGTAGGCGGACTCCGAAATCCCCCACGGAATCTGCAGCGCCGCCGCATGCTCCATCTGGCGGCGCACCGCCAGGCGGTTGGTCTGCTCCAGCAGGCTGCCACCTGGCGCGCGCATCACCAGGGAAGGCATCAGATACTCGAACATCGAGCCCGACCACGATACCAGCGCCGCACTGTGGGCCACCGGCACCATGGCACGCCCCAGGCGGAACCAATGCCGCGCCGGGACATCCCCCTTGGCGATGGCGAAGAAGCTGGCCAGCCGCGCCTCGGAGGCCAGCAGATCATAGCAGCTGGGGTCAAGCGTGCCCTCGGGCACGAGATAGCCGATCGAGAGCAGCATGCGCTCCGTATCGAGCAGGAAGCCGAATTCCATGGCCATGGCCATGGCGCGCGCATCCTCCGCCAGGGAGGCCAGCCGCGCATCGAGTGCTGCCTTGGCAAGGGCATCGAGGTCGTGGTCACGCCGATGGCTGCCGATCGCGTTCCGGCAGGCCCGGGCCCAGAACAGGAGGTCATCGCCCGCGCCGTTGCCGCGCTCGAAGGCCAGCGCCTGGGCGATTTCGGCAACCGTGTCGGCCTGGGCGGCATGGTCCCGGTCCGGCTGGGCCACAACCGCGGCGCCGAGCGCGGCGAGTGCGCCATCCAATTGCCGCCAGGTCGTCGTCTGCGTGCGATGGCCATCGTTCAGGCGCGCGTTCTCCTCCCGCGCCAGGTCGATCGCATCGACAATACCGCGCATGGGCGGAGGCGCCGCACGCGGGAATTCCCGGCAGGCATTGGCGAGGGCGATGAGGTGCCCTGCCAGATTGCCGCTATCGACGGAGGAGATGTATTTCGGGTCCAGCGGGCGAAGGTTGCCCGTGTCATACCAGTTGTAGAAATGGCCGCGGTGCCGTTCCATCCGGGCCATGGTTTCGAGCGTGGCCTCCAGCCGATCGACGGCCTCCAGCGTGCCGATCCAGCCGAAATCGCGCGCGCTGACCACCGAAAGCAGATAGAGGCCAAGGTTCGTAGGCGAGGTGCGGCGCGCCAGGGCCGGTTCCGGATCCTCCTGAAAGTTGTCGGGCGGCAGCATGTTGTCGGCGTTCGTGACAAACGTCTCGAAGAACCGCCACGTGCGCCGCGCCGTCAGCCGCAGTGCGTGGCGTTCATCCTCGGAGACGGCAATGCGGGCCGCGGATCGGGGCGCGGAACTCGCCCAGCGCGCCACGGCGGGCGAGGCCCACCAAAGCAACGCGAATGGCCCGGCCAGGAACCAATGCCCCGACGAAGCGGCGACCAAGCCGGCTACGCCGCCGATCACCAGCCCACCGCTCATCGCGCGGAAGGAATCGCCCAGGCCCGGCCGGCGGCTGCGCGTGGCGTCCGCCGCCGGCACCCATTGCAGGAGGTGCCGGTGCGAGGCGAAAAGCCGCCACAGCGTGCGCGCGATGGCATCGCCCATCAGCCAGGCCTGATGCGCCAGGAAGGTGACCAGAAGGCCGGAAAGCGCCAGCGCCGTCGCAAGATCGTGCGCCAGGGCGCGGGTGTGGCTGGCGAGGGTTACATCCTTCCGCCAAGGAACGACGGCGGCGAGGACTGGAATCAGCGCCGGCAGCGCGATGGTGGCCAGGATGAGCAGCGTCCAGACCAGCGCCGCCGTGGCCGACGGAAGTGTCCAGCCCACCAGCAACGCCAGCACCGCCGCTGGCGCCGACAATGACCGGCGAAGATTGTCGATCATCTTCCAACGGCCGATGGTCGGCATGGCACCGCTGTGTCCCGCCGAGCGCCTGGCCTTTCTGCCAAGGATCCAGGGCAGCAACTGCCAGTCACCGCGCGCCCATCGGTGGTGACGCTGGGCGCCTACATCATAGCGCGACGGAAACTCCTCGACGACCTCGACATCGGAGGCGAGACCGGAGCGGGCATACACGCCCTCAAACAAATCATGGCTGAGCAGGGTCGAGTCCGGCACGCGGCTGGCCAGCGAGGCTTCAAAGGCATCAACCTCGTAGATGCCTTTCCCAGCGTAGGAGCCTTCCCCGAATAGATCCTGGTAGACGTCGGACACCGTCAGAGCGTAGGGATCGATGCCGCTTACGCTGGAAAAAATGCGCTGAAACACCGAACCCTCGGTGCCGATGGGCTGCGATGGCGTAACGCGCGGCTGCAGAACGGCGTAACCCTCAACCACCCGCCCGGCGACCAAGTCGAGGCGTGGTTGATTGAGCGGATGCGCCATCTTGCCAATCAACCGGCCCACCGTGTCGCGCGGCAGGCGCGTGTCGGCATCGAGCGTGATGACGTAGCGCACACCGGCGGGAACCCGCGGCGCGAGCCCGTCGGGCGCGATGTAGTTGGTGTCGGCCGCACCGCGCAGGAGCCGATTGAACTCGTGCAGCTTGCCGCGCTTGCGCTCCCAGCCCATCCAGCAGGCTTCGCCGGCGTTCCACACCCGGCGGCGGTGCAGCAGGAAAAAGCGGTCTCCATCGGGCCCTGGACCGAGGCGGCGGTTCAGTTCGGCAATGCCTGCAGTGGCCGCCGCCAGTAAGGCCTCGTCATCGGGCGCCTGTTCGTCCGGGGCATCGGTCCAGTCGGTCAGCAGCGCAAAATGGACGCAGCCGGCAGGACTCACCAGGTAATGCACTTCCAGCCGCTCAACCAGCTCGTCTATCGCGGACACGGAGGTCAACAGGGTTGGAACCACCACCATGGTCCGAAGCTCAGGCGGCACGCCTTCCAGTAACTCCAGCCCGGGCAGCAGCCGTGCGCCGAAGCCGGTGGTGACAACGCGGTTCATCAGGGACACGGCCAGGTCCTGGGCTGGGACAATGCCGAGGACGGCAAGCGCCACTAGCCACCCCCAGCCAAGCCCCATCGCCCCCATGGCGTACAGCGCGAGCGCGAGAAGGATCAGCGTCGTGCAGACCACGGCGCTGGCATAGCCACCAATGCCCAGGGCACGATTCAAGCGTTCTGGCCAGGCGCGGAAGGGAGGTCGGAAGCCGATCTCGATTTCGAAATCACGCCGCCCCCCGGCCAGCAAATGATAGCCGGGGTCCGACTTTCGCGGATTATCCGGATAACGCTGTGCGGCGGTCACCGCACTGCGGGCGATGTCGATCTCACTACTGGCGGAGCGTGCGGACAGCTCCTCGATGGCGCTGCGGTACAGGTTCCTTGTCGCGAAATCCATGGCTGCAAACCTGCTGCCTGCGGCAAGAACCTCGTCGACCAGGCTGACGCTCTCGAACATCTGGTTCCAGTTCACGTCGGCGATCAGGCGCAGGCTCGTGATGATGTTGCGCACGGTGACGTTGGCAGCACCCTCGCTCCTTTGCAGATCCTGCCGCGCCGCGTCAGCGGTCGTGTCCTGCGCCTCCAGACGTTGATCCAGCCAGGCCAATGCAGGCGTGACCGATGGGTCCTGATCGCGCAGCCGGTGTACCAACTGTACGGCAAAGGCATCAGCGACCGGTCCGCTCGCCAGGTCCGCTAATACAGCCGAAACTGGCTGGTCCGGCGTCCCCGCTGCGTTGAGCAGCCTGTCTGCGATGCCGTCCGCCGCTTTCTCCGCCACTCGGTCGGCAAGCATGCGCTCCGCCAGGCGGCGCAGATTTTCGATCAGCACGATACGGAGGGTGATGGAGCTGGCCCAAAGCTCACCGATGGTGAGTGGCTGTACTGTCTGGTAGGCGCGAAGATAGCGGGTGAACATCGCCGGATTGAAGCTGCTGTCGGTGTGGGCGACGTACGCCCAGGCGACGCTGAAAACGCGCGGATAGCCGGCGAACGGGCCGTTGGCGAGCTTGGGCAGCTGGCGGTAGAAACTCGGAGGCAGGTGGACTTGAACTGCGCGGATCTGGCGTTCCACCAGATGAAAGTTGTCAATCAACCATTCGGTGGCTGGGGTAACGGGCCTTGCCTCGTCGACCGCCTGCACCATGCCGACATAGCACTCGAGCAAACGCGCTGCGTTGTCCGCGAGGCGCCGGCCCAGCGGATCACCCAGGCTCTGTCGCCTGGTGACGCTCTGAATCGCCGCAAGACTCTTGCCATGCATTTCAAGGCGTTCGATGCCGAATATTTCAGCACGAACCGGCGCTGCATCTTTCCAAATCGCTTGCCTGGCTGGTCTGAGCAGCTCGAAAACCATGGCTCATCTGCTCCGGCAGCGACTATGCGCCATCCATCAACGCCGCAGGAGCTGGATCGTTGCTCGAGAGTCATTTGGATTCCCACAACGCAGCGTCCGCGGAGGTGCTGGACATTCCGGTTTCGTGGTCAGCCTCTCCTGGAGGCGTACACTCACACGACCGGAAGGTCGTGGATCGTGGAGAAGACCAGGTAGAAGAAGACGGGGAAGATGACCCGACGCTCACCACTTGCGGCTTGACCTACGCCACATTCAACCGGGCCAGGCGTGCCGTCCCGGCGTTTGGCGGCATATAGCCGGTGAGCATCCTGACCGTGGTGCACTTGCCGGCTGCGTTCGGGCCGAGGAAGCCGAAGATCTCACCACGGGCGACTGCAGAGTGGATGTTGTCCACGGCCAGCCGATCGCCGTAGCGCCGAGTAAGCCCCAGCGCTTCGATGGCCGGCTTGGCATGCATCAGTGGAATTGCTCGCCCGCAGGCGCGCCACCTGTACAGGATCCAACGAGGTGACGGTCAGCCGCACACCATCAGGCAGGGCTTCAGTTGTCGCACGCCAGCCGTTGAGCCGATTCAGCTCCTGCCCGTGCGCAGGGATCATGCGCCGGATGCCCTCCAGATTGCGGCCACTGCCGGTCACCGCAATGGCAACACCACCGTCAATCGGGCTTTCGATAGCCACGGCCCGAAGGGTTACCTCGTTCATGTCCACGAGTTGCTCGCGCAGCGCGGCCAGATTGACCTTAGACCAGTCGGTCGCGGGATCCGCCTGAAGGATCTGGACGATCTCCTGGATCGCGCCGAAGGCGTCCTGGCCCGGCGGCGTCGGCATCGCGGCCGGAGCGTCCCGATGCATCGCTGATCAGCCCCCATTGAGTGGTCCGGGGGAAATTCTAGTGGATTGTCGCTGTAGCAGGCTGGGCTGATCCTGCCGGGCCAGAACCGGTGGCCGCGGCAGGGGCTCTCGGCATTATCACCTCGGGTGCGGGCGGCCGGTAGCCTCCCTGTGCACGGACGATCTGCGGTGTGGCCAAGCTGGGCGCCGCGATCAGGGCGGCAAGCGTGGTGCGGCGACGGATCATGTCGGGTCCCTCCAGGTAGCCAACGCCTCCGCGACGCGGGCGGCGCCGTAGTCGCGCTCGGCGGCCGCTCTGGTCACCTTTCCATCCAGGATGTCTGCGGCGATCGTGCCGGGATCGCGCAGGCCCGGATCGCCCAGGCCGCCGCCGCCCGGCGTTTCCATGCGCACGCCGACACCTGCGGCGACGGGCAGCGCGGTTGTGGCGGTGGGCAGCAGGCGCTCGCGTTCCGTGCCAGGCTCGATCAGCAGCAGGGCGCGGCCCCCTTGCAGGCCCCCATCAAGGCCGGGGGCCACCTTCTCATGCCCCTCGCCGCGTGCCGTGATGAGCGTGCCGTCCACGCGCGCGCTGACCTGCCGCGCAATACCAAGCCCGCCGCGCCAGCGCCCGGCGCCGCCGCTGTCCGGCACCAGGGCGTATTCGTCCACCAGAACGGGGTATTCGATCTCCATCGCCTCCGCCGGGAGGTTGGAGCTGTTGGTGACATGCATCTGCACCGCATCGGCGCCATCCGCGCCGAGCCTCGCACCCGCCCCGCCGCCGATCGTCTCGAGGTAGACATAGGGGCCGGTACGCCGCTCACCGGCGACAACGAAGGCGGGCACGGAGTCGTGGCTATGCGCCATCCGGCTTGCCGCCGGCAACACCTTGCTGAAGGCGTCGAAGATCGCGCCAGATAGCCGGTTGGCGCTGATCGCGCGGGCGCAGGTGGCCGCCGGGAAGCGCGGGTTGCAGATGCTGCCCTCTGGCGCACTGATACGGATGGCATCGAACAGGCCGCTATTGGCTGGCAGTTCGGGATCGAGCAGCGCCTTCACCGCGTAATAGCAGGTGGCCTGGAGCGCGTTGGTGGCGATGTTCAGCGCACCCCGCGCCTGGGCCGCCGATCCGGCGAAATCCAGCAGCAGGTCGTCACCCTTCACCACCGCCTTCGCGCGCAACACGATGGGCCCGCCGCCCGGCACGCCGTCGCCGTCCATCCAGCGCTCGCCCGCGTATTCGCCATCAGGCAGGGTGGCGATGCGGGCGCGTAGCCTGCGGCCGGTATAGGCCAGCAGCGCCTCGATCGCGGCTTCCGTCGCTGCCAGCCCGTCGGTGGCGACCAGGCGGCCCATCAGCTCCACCCCACGCTCATTGACCGCGATCTGGGCGCGGAGATCGAGGATGCGCTCCACGGGCTCGCGGGAGTTGTGCGCGATCATCTCGAGCAGGTCGAGATCAAGCTCGCCCGCACGAACGATCCGCATGACCGGGATACGCAGACCCTCCTCGAAGATGCTGCGAGCACTCTGCGACATGCTGCCCGGGTTGGGGCCACCCACGTCGGAATGGTGGCCGGTATTGGCGGCGAAGAACGCGACGCGGTCCTCCACGAAGATCGGCGTGATGATGTTGATATCGGGTTGATGCGTTCCGCCGGCGAGGAAGACGTCGTTGCAGACGAAGGCATCGCCCGGGCGCAACTGGTCCAGCCGGTAGCGTTCCAGCACGGTCACCACCGCGCCCATCAGGGAGCCGAGATGCATTGGCATATGGGCCGCCTGCGCCAGGCATCGCCCGCGCGCGTCGAACATGCCCACAGAGCAGTCCTTGCGCTCCTTGATGTTGGTGGAGAAAGAGGCGCGGACGAGGACGTTGCCCATCTCCTCCGTGATGGAGAGCAGGCGGTTGGCGAAGACCTCCATCGCGATGGGGTCCGCGCCGTCCCGGCCGCGTCCATCTTTCCCGGTTGCGATCATGTCAGGCATCGGCGTGCTCCCGCCTGCGGGCGCGCGCGGCACCGGTCTCCTCGTGACGGATGATCACGTTGCCCTCCGCATCGAGCGTCGCCCACTGGCCCGGAAAGACGGGCGAGGTGGAGGACATCTCCTCGATGACGGCGGGGCCGGTGATGCGACCGCCGACCGGCAGAATCTCCCGCGCATAGACCGGCGTGTCGCGCCAGCCGCTGCCCGGGTCGAAATAGACGCGGCGCGTGCCGATGCGGGCAGCCTCCACCGTCCCGCCTTCCGGCGGCGGCTCGGGTGCGCCGCGCGGCACATGACCAACCGCGGTCAGGCGGCAATTCACCAGCTCCACCCCGCGGCCGGGAATGTCGTATCCATTGGTTCGCGCATGCTCCCGGGCAAAGGCCTCCAGCACCTCGGCCAGGCTGGGCCAGCCGGCGGCCAGCGGGACGCGCACCTCGAAGTTCTGGCCCTCGTAGCGCAGTTCCAGCGCACGCAGCGTGCCGCGGCGTTCCGGCGGCACGCCCTCGGAAGCGAGCCAGGCCTCCGCCTCGGTATCCATCTCGGCAAAGCGGGCGGCGGCGCGCGACCAGGTTGCATCATCCAGAGTAGCGATCTCGCTGCGCACGAAATCCAGCGCGATGTCGGCCAGCAGGATTCCGCGCGCACACATGGTGCCAGGCTCGCGCGGCAGGACCACCACCGGAATGTTGCATTCGGCGGCGACTTCGGTGGCGTGCAGCGGCCCGGCGCCGCCGAAGGCGAACAGCGCGAAACGCTCCGGCGCGTAGCCGCGTTCCGTCGTCACGCCGCGGATGGCGCGGCCCATATTGGCAACGGCTATGCGGATGATGCCAAGCGCGGCCTGCTCCAGCGTCAGCCCGAGCGGCCTTGCGATACGCAGCTCGATGGCGCGGCGCGCTGCCTCCGCGTCCACCGGCATCGCACCCCGCAGCAGCGCGGTCTGATCGAGCCGGCCGAGCACGATGTTGGCGTCCGTGACGGTGGGTTCGGTGCCGCCGCGGCCATAGGCGGCAGGGCCGGGATCAGCGCCAGCGCTGCGCGGCCCGACCTTCAGCGCACCGCCCGCGTCGATATAGGCGATGGAGCCGCCGCCCGCGCCGATCACGTCGATGCCGATGGAGGGGACCTTCACCGGATAGCCCGCAACGTCGCGCGAGGAACTGGAGGTTGCCTTGCCGCCCGCCACGACCGAGACATCGGTGGAGGTGCCGCCGGCGTCGAAGGTGATGATATCGGGGAAGCCGGCCTGCTTGGCCACCATGGCCGCCCCGATCACGCCAGCCGCGGGGCCGGAGAGGCAGGTGCGTACCGGCGTCGCGGCCGCGGTCGCCACCGACATCAGGCCACCATTGGAATGCACCGTATAGGGCTCCGCCGAGACGCCCAGATCCCGTACGCGCGCCAGCAGCCGGTCCAGATAGGTTGCCATGCGAGGGCCGACGAAGGCGTTGAGCACCGTCGTCGAGAAGCGATCGAATTCCCGGAACTCCGGCAGCACCTCGCTGGATACGGAGAGGTAGACGTCCGGAAGGGCGCGGCGCAGCGCCTCCTTCGCGGCGCGTTCATGGCGCGCGTCGCGCCAGGAATGCAGGAAGCAGACGGCGACGGACGTAACGCCCGCTGCGCGAAACACCTCGGCGGCGGCCAGTACGTCTGCTTTATGAAGTGGGTGGAGCACGGTCCCGTCGGCGGCGATACGCTCGGCAATCTCGATACGGCGACGCCGCGGCACCAGAGGGGCCGGACGCTGGATGTCGTAGTCGTAGAGGTGTGGCCGGGTTTGCCGTGCAATCTCGATGACGTCGCGAAAGCCCCTGGTGGTGATCATGCCGGTGCGCGCACCGCGCCGCTCGATCACCATGTTGGTCGCCACCGTCGTGCCGTGGCCGAGGAAGGCAACCTCCGCGGCGGCGCGGCCATTGCGTTCCAGGATGCCCCGCACCCCCGCCTCGATGGCCTGCGAGGGATCGGCCGGCGTGGAGGGCACCTTGTGGAACAGAATGCGGCCCGTCGCCTCGTCCACCATCGCGAGATCGGTGAAGGTGCCGCCAACATCCACACCGATGCGCAGCCTTCGCTCGCCACCGTGATGCTGTTCCGACATGCCGTTGGCCCGCCCACGCTTCAAGATGCGAGCGCGACCTTGGCTCGTTGATGTGCGCCTGTGCAAGGCCAAAGCGTCGCGCCGTCTCGCCAAGATGGCGCCCGTTGCCCTGGGCGTTGGTGAGAAGCCAGACAAGCCGAAGCGCGAAGCCAAGCGTGACTGATCTTCGGATGGCCGGATCGGAATACCATCCCGTTTCCGGCCACCTGCTTCTGGACGCAGTCTTGCGCCATCCATCCGGGCACGCCTACGCTTCGCAACGGCCTGGTCAGTCAGCCACGCGCGGACATGGTCAAGCCTCTGGGTGCTAATGCCGAGGCAAGCCATCTGCCGGGCGGCCGATCAAGCCTGCCCGTGATTCGGATGTCGGGAACAGGTGGAGCGCGACGACATGCTGATGCCACCCGCCGCTTTGCCTTCGGTCATGACGCCACGCCGCGCACCACGCTCCCGCCCGCGTGGCCGCGGCTTCACGGCGGAAATGCGCGAGGCTGTCGTCACGGCGCTTTCGGGGATGGAACTGCGGCGGGACCTGCTGATCGAACACCTGCACGCGTTGCAGGACCGCTTCGGCTGCCTCCGGGAAGGCCACCTTCTGGCCCTGGCGGCGATGCTGCGCCTGGCGCCGGTCGAGGTTTTCGAAGTCGCCACCTTCTATGCGCATTTCAACCTGCTGGACGACGCCGCGCCGGAACCGGAACCGGTGACGGTGCGGGTCTGTGAAAGCCTGCCCTGCGTCATGGCCGGCGCGACGCGGCTGATGCAGGCGTTGCGCGACGCACCCATCGCAGGCGCAAGGCTGGTCGCGGCCCCTTGCCTGGGCGCCTGCCACCATGCGCCTGCCTGCGCCGTCGGACACCATCTGGTGGGGGCGGCGACGCCGGACCGCATCGCGCGCACTGTCGCGGGCGATGCGCCGGCGATGCCGGCGCCGCCCGCGCTGACGGACTACCGCGCCCGTGGCGGCTACCGCGTGCTGGCGGCGGCGCTGGCGGGGGATCTGCCGCGCGAGGTGATGCTGGAACGCATTCAGGAAGCCGGGCTGCGCGGCCTGGGCGGCGCGGGCTTCCCAGCGGCCCGGAAGTGGGCGCTGGTGCGCGCCAATCCTGGTCCGCGTCATGTCGTGGTGAACGCGGATGAAGGCGAGCCCGGCACCTTCAAGGACCGCTTTTGCCTGGAGACCGAGCCACATCGGGTGCTGGAGGGCATGCTGCTGGCCGCACATGCCGTGCACGCGGATGCGGGCTGGATCTACCTGCGCGACGAATACCCGCATCTGCGCCACGCCCTGCAACGCGAGATCGCCGCATTGGCGCCTGCGGGCCTGGCGGAAATGCCCATCCATCTGCGCCGCGGCGCCGGCGCCTATATCTGCGGCGAGGAGACGGCGCTGCTGGAGAGCCTGGAGGGTCGGCGCGGCTACCCCCGCCACAAGCCGCCCTTCCCCGGGGAGGCCGGCCTGTTCGGTCAGCCGACGCTGATCCACAATGTCGAAACCCTGTGGTTCCTGCCGCAGATCCTGGGCACGCCGGAAGGTCCAGCCACATATGCGGCGCAGGGGCGGCGCGGGCGCACCGGCCTGCGCTTCTTCTCGGTCTCCGGCCGCGTGCGCGACCCAGGGGAGAAGCTGGCCCCCGCCGGTGTCACCGTGCGCGAATTGATCGAGGAGTTCTCCGGCGGCATGGCGCCCGGCCATCGCTTCGCGGCCTATCTGCCTGGCGGCGCCTCCGGCGGTATTCTGCCGGAGCGTCTGGGTGACCTGCCGCTCGATTTCGGCACGCTTGATGCGCAGGGCTGCTTCGTTGGCTCGGGCGCGGTTGTGGTGCTGTCGGATCAGGACGACCTGGCGGAGGCGGCGCGAAACCTGCTGCGCTTTTTCCGCGATGAAAGCTGCGGCCAATGCACGCCTTGCCGGGTCGGCACCGCGAAGGCCGCGCAGATGCTGGAGGCGCCGGTGTGGAACCGCGCGCTGCTGAAGGACCTGGCGCAGGCCATGGCGGATGGCTCGATTTGCGGGCTGGGCCAGGCGGCGATGAACCCGGTGCTGACCCTGTTGCGGCACTTCCCCGAAGACCGGCTGCCATGACGACGCGCTTCACACTCGATGGCCGCGAGGTCGAAGCCAGGCCTGGCGAGACCATCTGGCAGGTCGCGACACGCCTCGGCGTGGAGGTACCGCACCTTTGCCACCTGGAGCGCCCGGGCTACCGCCCCGACGGCAATTGCCGCGCCTGCCTGGTCGAGGTGAGCGGGGAGCGCGTGCTGGCGGCGTCCTGCATCCGCAAGCCGGTCGAGAGCATGGTCGTGCAGACCGCGACACCGCGCGTGCAGCATGCGCGCCGGATGGTGTTCGAGCTGCTGCTGGCAGACCAGCCCGGCGCCGGCGCGCGCGACCCCGCCGGCGTCTTCGCGCGCTGGTCGCGGCATGTCGGCGTGACCGCCAGTCGCTTCTCCGCGGAGGCGCATGCGCCCGGCGCCGATGCAAGCCATCCCGCCATGCTGGTCCAGCTCGACGCCTGCATCCAATGCGGGCTCTGCGAGCGTGCCTGCCGCGAGGTGCAGCACAACGACGTCATCGGCCTCGCCCATCGTGGCATGGAGGTGCAGGTGGTGTTCGATACCGCGACGCCGATGGGCGAAAGCACCTGCGTCGCCTGCGGGGAATGCGTGCAGGCCTGCCCGACTGGCGCGCTGCTGCCCAAATCCGTCGTGGACCAGGCGGGCCAGCGCGCGCAGGCGGCGGAGCGCGTGGTGCCCAGCGTCTGCCCCTATTGTGGCGTCGGCTGCCAGGTCGATTTCAGGGTGCGGGACGATGTCATCGTCGAAGTGACGGGGCGCAACGGGCCGTCCAATCTCGGCCGGCTTTGCGTCAAGGGGCGCTTCGGCTTCGACTATGTGCGCCACCCCGAGCGGCTGACGGTGCCGCTGGTCCGCATCGACAACGCGGCGAAGGAACCCGGTGACTGCGTCGATCCCGGCCGGGCCCGCGGAAAGTTTCGCGAGGCGAGCTGGGAGGAGGCGATGGCGCGGGCGGCGGAAGGCTTGCGCCGCATCCGCGACACGCGCGGGCCGGATGCGCTGGCCGGCTTCGGCTCGGCCAAGGGGTCCAACGAAGAAGCCTACCTGTTCCAGAAGCTGGTGCGCACGGGCTTCGGCACCAACAATGTGGATCACTGCACGCGGCTCTGCCACGCGGCCTCGGTCGCGGCGCTGTTCGAGGGCATCGGCAGCGGCGCCGTCACCGCCCCCTTCACCGCGGCATTGGAGGCGGAGGTGATCGTGGTGATCGGCGCGCGCCCGACCGAGAACCACCCCGTCGCCGCCACATTCCTGAAGGAGGCCGCCGCGCGCGGCGCGAAGCTGGTGGTCATGGACCCGCGCGGAACCGGCCTCGATCGGCACGCAACGGAGGTAGTGCGCTTCGCGCCGGGCCGCGACGTGCCGCTGCTGAACGCGATGCTGCATGTCATCATCACGGAAGGGCTGCACGACCGGCAATATGTGGCGGCCCACCTTGAGGATTTTGCGCAGCTCCGCGACCACGTAGCCGCGCTGACACCGGAAGCAATGGCACCGATCTGCGACGTGCCGGCCGCCCAGATCCGCCGCGTCGCCCGCCTTTTCGCCCGCGCCGATCGTGCGATGATCCTGTGGGGCATGGGGATCAGCCAATCCACCCATGGCACCGACAATACGCGCTGCCTGATTGCGCTCGCGCTGATCTGCGGCCATGTCGGGCGGCCCGGCACCGGGCTGCATCCGCTGCGCGGTCAGAACAACGTGCAGGGCGCCTCGGATGCCGGGCTGATCCCGATGGCCTTCCCGGACTACCACCGGACCGGTGATGACGCGGCCCGCATTCGGCTGGAGGCGCTGTGGGGCGCCCGGCTCGACCCCAGGCCCGGCCTCACCGTGGTCGAGATCATGGGCGCCATGGAGCGTGGCGAGATCGCAGGCATGTACGTGATGGGCGAGAACCCGGCGATGTCGGACCCCGACCTCGTGCATGCCCGCGCGGCGCTGGCGAAGCTCGACCACCTGGTGGTGCAGGATCTGTTCCTGACGGAAACGGCGGCGCTGGCCGATGTGGTGCTGCCCGCCTCCGCCTGGCCGGAAAAGGATGGCACGGCGACCAACACCAACCGCCAGGTGCAGATGGGCCGCGCCGCGCTGCCGCTGCCCGGCCAGGCGCGCCAGGATCTCGACATTATCGTGGACCTGGCCCGCCGGCTCGGCCTGGATTGGCGCTACGCCCACCCGCGTGAGGTCTTCGCCGAGATGGCGCTGGCCATGCCGAGCCTCGACCACATCACCTGGGACCGGCTGCTGCGGGAGGACAGCGTCACCTATCCCTGCCTCGGCCCGGACCAGCCGGGGCAGGCGATTGTCTTCGGCGAGACCTTCCCGACCGTCACGGGCCGCGCAAGGCTGGTGCCGGCAAACCTGCTCGACCCGGCGGAGATGCCGGATGCGGAGTTTCCCTTCGTGCTGACAACGGGGCGTGAGCTGGAGCATTGGCACACCGGTGCCATGACACGGCGCGCCAGCGTGCTGGATGCGCTGCAACCCTCGCCCACGGCCTCCCTCGCGCCGGAAGTGCTGCGGCGGCTTGGCGTAGCGCCGGGAGGGCGCCTGCGCCTGTCCACGCGCCGCGGCACGGTGGAGCTTTCCGCGCGCGCCGACCCGGATCTGCCGGAAGGCCTCGTCTTCATGCCCTTCGCCTATCGCGAAGCCGCGGCCAACCTGCTGACGAACCCGCAGCTCGATCCCTTTGGAAAAATTCCCGAGTTCAAGTATTGCGCCGTGCGCGTCGAAGCTGTGTGACAGCAAATCCTGCCGATCGCACATTGGACAGTATGCCTTCTCGCCGGCTCCAGCCGGACCAGGGCTCGTATTCGATCAGCGCCTGATCAAACTTGCGGAAGCCCGGCACCTTCAGCCACAGCCGAAACAGGTGCCGGCACTTCGCGGGATCCTCATGGTCCTCATACCCGTTGCGCGAATGCAGCACAGTGTCGTTGTTGGCGAACCGCATGTGCGTCCATTTTCGTCCGAAGCCCTGCGAGAAGGGAACCCACGGTGCCAAGCGTGGTGTCTCGCCATCGGGCCACAAAATCCTGCGCTGCCATGGCGGGGTGGGCAGGTCGATACACAGACAACCCTGCGTCGCAAGCGGTCCAACTGGTCCCATGGGTCGTCCATGGACGCGGACGTGGTTCGCCGATGAGCCCACAGACATTGTCGCACGACTGATTGCCGAGGGGAGGACTGCGCGACTGGGTCAGCCGGTGGATCATGGCTTGCGCAGAATCTCGCGCGCCTGCCGGAACTCACGGTTCGCGCCTTCCAGGGTCTTGAGCCGGGCCGGTATCTCCGTCGTTGGGCCAGGCAGGTGCAGCCGCAGGCCCGCCCCCTCGAACCGCACACGAATATCGGCGCCAAGGCCCTGCCCCACGCCGTACCTTGACCGCCGCGCGACTCCGTTCTTACCGTGCCCGGAGCAGCCTTGGCGCGGGCCATCCGGCCGATGCCAGCAAGATGTCCTGGGGAGCTCATGGCGACGCACCGCTTCAATCCCAAGCAGTACTACAATGCGATCGGCGTGGCCGAACCCTGCCTGAGCGTCGCTGATGGCGACACGGTGATAACCGACACGATCGATGCGTCGGGCCTGGATGCGCGGGAGGTGACGGTCGCCGGCCGGCCGAACCCGATGACGGGTCCGTTCTTCATCGAGGGCGCGGAGCCCGGGGACACGCTTGCCGTGAGGATCGATCGGCTGACACCGAGCCGGGCGACCGGCTGGACCTCTTCGCCGCTCGCCTTGACCGTACTGGACCCGGCAGCGATCCTCAACCGGCCACCGCAGCAGCGCGTCGTCTGGGATATCGACCGCGAGGCCGGGACGGTGCGGCTGCAGGACACGGTGAAGGGACTGGAGGATTTCGCACCGCCGCTCCAGCCGATGATCGGCTGCTTCGGGGTCGCGCCGGCGGGCGGACAGGCGCTATCCACCGCGACCAGCGCGCAGAATGGCGGCAACATGGACTACCGGCTGTTCGCACCCGGCACGACAGCCTGGTTTCCGGTCGCGGTGCCCGGCGCGTTGTTCTATCTGGGTGACGGGCATGCCTGCCAGGGCGACGGGGAGATCACCGGCACCGGGATCGAGACATCCTTTGAGATGGAGGTGACCTTCCGCGTGCTGAAGCGGACGATCTTCTGGCCGCGCGGCGAGACGGCAAATGACATCTTCACCATTGGCAATGCCCGGCCGCTGGACCAGGCGCTGCAGCACGCGACGACCGAGATGTCGCGCTGGCTTGGCGAGGATTACGGTTTGGACGCCCGTGCCGCCAGCCATCTGATGGGCCAGGTCGTCCGTTACGATGTCGGCAATGTCTTCAACCCGGCCTTCACGGTCGCCTGCCGCATCGCCAAGCGCTGGCTTCCGAAGCGATAGAATTGGCAGGCTGCGGGAATTCGCCGCTGTAGCAATGGTTATCTTCGTGGTGGTAGCGGTTGGGTTGCCGCGGATGGGCGTTGGTGCCTGTTTTCGAGTGGGCTAACCGCGGGAACTATGGCGCCTGGGCCTTACTCGGGCGCTTAGGCAGGTACCGCCCGGGACTTCGGCAGGCGAATCAGATTGTAGGCCGCGACGCGCGGCATGCAGCTCCATCCGACCCGGATGCAGACCGCGCAGCAATCGCTCGCCAGCGCCTCAGACCAGCATCGGAATGCTGCACCGCGGCTCGCGCGGGCAACGGAATTGCTCCTGCTACTGTCGCAAGTGGGATTGGCGATTGGTACCCTCGTCGTGCTGTACGCCACGACAATCACTTCATGGATCAGACAGTCCTCCCCTGGGCGTTGGCGCAGCCCGCAAGCAGTCGCGCTGCACCGCTCGCTGCGGTCTACACCCGCGGCACCACACGCGTGACGTTGGAGGGCCGCAAGGTGGAATATCATTCGCCTGATGAGCGCGGGCGCGCAACGGCGGTGCTGCGCGGCGCGGAGACAATGGCGGCGCGGTACGATGTCCGCAGCGCGGGCGCGCTCCCGCTATTGCCCGCCTCGACGGCAGCGTTCTACGCTCCACACGTAAGCCGGGAGCAACAGGTCCCGCTCATCCGAGACGTGGAGCACCGACCATGACCCTGGCGCGGGACCCGATTACATTCGAGCTGTTCAAGAACGCCATCTTCTCCATCGCCGACGAGATGGCGCTGACGGTATTCCGCACGACCTATTCGGGCGTGCTCAAGGACAACATGGACTACTCGACCGCTTTCGCGGATGCGGAGGGGCGGCTGGTCGCGCAGGGGCTGACGCTGCCGGGGCATCTCGGCTCCATCCCGACCGCGCTGGAAGCGGTAATGCGCCGCTATGGCGACAACATCCACGAAGGCGATGTGTTCATCATGAACGATCCCTTCGAGGGCGGGATGCACCTGCCCGACATCTTCATCTTCAAGCCACTGTACCACGCGGGGGAGCGACTGGCCTTCGCCGCCACCATCTGCCACCACACCGATGTCGGCGGCCGCGTTGCGGGCTCGAACGCCTCGGACTCCACCGAGATCTATGCCGAGGGTCTGCGCATTCCACCGCTGAAACTGTATGAGGCGGGACGGCGCAACGAGGCCATCATGGCGATCATCGAGCGCAATGTCCGCCTGCCGGTCCGCCTGTTCGGCGACCTGCGCGCCCAGCTCGCCGCCTGCCACATCGCGGAGCGCCAATTCGCCGAGCTCGTCGCCCGCTACGGCGCGGAGACGGTGAAGGTCTACATGCAGGATGTGATCGACTACGCCGAGCGCCTGACCCGCGCCGCGCTGGCCGATCTGCCCGATGGCGAGTGGTCCTTCGAGGACTGGATCGACGACGACGGCGTGGACTACGGCAAGCCGATCCGCCTGTTCGTCACCATCCGCAAGACCGGCGCGCACATGGTGGTGGACTGGACGGGCACCAATCCGCAGGTGAAGGGCGCGATCAACAACACGTTGTCCTTCACCAAGGCCGCGTCCTACACCGGTGTCAGATCCGTGCTGCCGCCGGGCATCCCGAACAATGAAGGCGTCTTCCGCGCCATCGAGGTGATCTGTCCGCCCGGGACGGTCGGCAACGGCGTGCTGCCCGCGGCCTGCGCCGCGCGCGGGCTCACCGGCTTCCGCATGACGGACTGCATCTTCGGCGCGCTCGCCATGATGCTGCCGGACAAGGTCTTTGCGGCGGGCGATGGCGGCAATACGGGCATCTCGATCGGCGGGTACCATGCGGACCGCTCTCCCTTCATCTATGTGGACTTCACCTGCGGCGCCTGGGGCGCGCGGCCCTGGGCGGATGGCCTGGACGGCAACAGCCACATGATGGCGAACATGGCCTCTCATTCGATCGAGGTGACCGAGGCGGAGCAGCCCATCCAGTTGCTCGCCTACGAATTCGTCCCGGATCGCGCCGGCGCGGGGCAATTCCGCGGCGGTGTGCCGTTCCGGCGCGACTACCGCTTCACGGAGGAGGAGGGCGTGCTGCAGGTTCGCTCCGACCGGCGCGTGCATCGGCCCTTCGGACTTTACGGCGGCAGCCCCGGCGCGCCGTCCGAGAACCGCATGGAGCCGGAGGGGGAGAACCGCCTCGTGCCCTCCAAGATCACGACGAACATCCAGCGTGGCGTGGTGTTCCGCCATGTGCTTGCGGGCGGCGGCGGCTGGGGTGATCCGCTGGAGCGTGACCCGGCAAAGGTGCTGAAGGACGTGCGCAACGAGTTCCTGTCGCCCGAACGGGCGCGTGCCGATTACGGCGTGGTGCTGGACATCACCGCATGGACGGTGGATGCGGCGGCGACCGCGCATCTGCGCGCAGAATTGCGCCAGCGTCGTGGCTGGGTCGAGACACCCAAGGTGCAGCGGACGGACCCGCTGCCCGCCAAGGCCGGGGAATGACCGCCATGACCATCACCTGGCGCGTCGGCGTGGATATCGGCGGCACCTTCACCGACATCGCGCTGTTCGGCTCGGACGGTACCATCCACACCAAGAAGATCTCCTCCAGCGTGGACGACTATGCGCGCGCCATCGTGGTAGGCTTGGCCGAACTGTTCGCGGAGACCGGCGTGACCGGCGACGCCATCGAGGAAATCCGCCACGGCACCACCGTGGCCTCGAACGCGATCCTGGAACAGAAGGGCGCGCGCACCGGCCTGATCACCACCAAGGGTTTTCGGGACGTGCTGGAAATCCGCACGCTGCGCATGCCCCGCCTCTACGACATCGCCTGGGAAAAGCCGGCGCCGCTGGTCGAGCGCCACCTCCGCCGCGTGGTGGATGAGCGCGTGGACGCACACGGCCGCATCGAGCGGCCCCTCGATAGGGAGGAGGCCGCGCGCGTCGTCCAGGCGCTGCTCGATGAGGGGGTGGAGGCGATCGCCGTCTGCCTGCTCAACTCCTACGCCAACCCGGCACATGAGCAGGCGATCGCGGCGATCATCCGCGACCTGGCGCCGGACCTGCCGCTCTCGGTTTCCGCCGAAGTCCTGCCGGAGATCAAGGAGTATGAGCGGACTTCGACGACCGTCATCAACGCCTACATCATGCCGATTGTCGCGCGCTACCTGCGCTCGCTGCGCGGCGGGCTGGATCGCGCGGGCGTGCCGGCGCGGCTGCTGCTGATGCAATCCAATGGCGGGCTGATGACCGCCGAGGCTGCCGTGGCGAAGCCGATGCATATCGTCGAGTCCGGCCCGGCGGCCGGCGTAGTCGGCGCGCAGGCGCTGGCCCGCGCGAAGGGGCTGCCCGACGTCATCACCTTCGACATGGGCGGCACCACGGCCAAGGCCGCGACGGTCGAGCGCGGCGAGGTCACGCGCGCCACCGAATACTCGGTGGGCGGCGGCATCATGATGGGCTCGCGCCTGCTGACCGGGGCAGGCTACCTGCTGAAGGTTCCGGCGATCGACCTGGCCGAGGTCGGTGCTGGCGGCGGTTCCCTGGTGCGGATCGATGCCGGCGGCTCGCTGCAGGTGGGCCCCGAGAGCGCCGGCGCCTCCCCCGGCCCGGTCTGCTACGACATGGGCGGGACCGAACCGACGGTCACGGATGCCAATGTCATCCTCGGCTACCTGAACCCCGGGCATCTGGTTGGTGGTGCCGTGCGGCTGAACGCGGAAAGCGCGCGCGCCGCCTTCGAGGCGAAGGTCGCGCGGCCGCTCGGGCTGGAACTCGCGCGCGCCGCGCATGGCGCGCATCTCATTGCCGTCTCCAACATGATCCGCGCGATCCGCGCCGTGTCGTCCGAGCGTGGGCGCGATCCGCGCGACTTCGCCCTGTTCTCCTTCGGCGGCAACGGACCGCTGTTCGCCTGCCGCATGGCGGAGGCGCTCGGCATGCGGCGGGTGGTGGTGCCGCCGGCACCCGGCCTGTTCTCGGCCTTCGGGCTGCTCTACGCGGATGTGGAGCACCATTATTCGCGCAGTCTCCGCCGGCAGACCCGCCGGCTGGATCTGGCCGAGTTCAACGCCGCCCTGGACGCGCTGTCCAGCCAGGCGCTCGACCAGCTTGCGGCGGAGGGCTTCACCGGTGCGGAAGCGCGGCTGCGCCGTGCCGCCGCCCTGCATTATCACGGCCAGAGCTTCGACCTGACGGTGCCGCTGCCCGATGGCCCGATCACCACCGACGCACTGCGCGCGCTGGAGGAGGCCTTCGGGCAGGAGCATGAGCGGACCTACGGCCACCGGGCCGGCGCGGAGGAACCGGTCGAACTCGTCTCCATCCAGGTGGTCGGGCAGGGAATCCGGACCGGCGTCGCCCAGCCGCTCGGTGGCGTGCCGAGCCGTGCCGAGAGTGCGGCCCCGGCGCCACGGCGCATCTTCCTGGGGCCGGAGGAGGGCTGGGTGGAAGCGCCCGTGATCCGCCGCAGCGACCTTGCCGTGTCGCAGATGGGGCCGCTGATCGTCGAGGAATACGACGCCACCTGCCTGGTACTGCCGGGCTGGCGCGCCAGCCTCGATGACGCGCGCAACATCCTGCTCGACAGGACGTAGCCGTCAGCCCGCGGTGGCGACGCTGCGCGGCAGCCAGAGTGCGAGGTCCGGCCAGACCACCAACACCGCGATCATCAGCACGAGCGTCAGCACGAAGGGAGCGACGCCAATCATCACGTCGTCGATGCGGCCGCGTTTGCGAAGCCCCTGCACGACATACAGGTTGATGCCGACCGGCGGCGTGATCATCGCCGTCTCCATCAGCAGAATGATGAGGATGCCGACCCAGACGGGGTCGAACCCTGCTGTGACGAGGACAGGCGCGATGATCGGCACTGTCGCCACCATCATGGAGAGCGTCTCCATGAACATGCCGAGGACGATGTAGAAAACGATCACCACCAGCAGCAGCTCGTATGGTGACAGGCCGAGCGAGGTGATGGCGCGGTTCACCTGGGCAGTCAGCCCTATCGACGTCATCACGAAGTTCAGGAAGTAGGCGGCGATCAGGATGGCCATGATCATCGCCGTTGTCCGCATTGTGCCTTCGAGCGCGGCGCGCAGCACCTCCAGCGTCAGCCGCCCATGCCAGGCAGCGACCGCCATTGCGGCGATCACGCCGAGCGCCGCCGATTCCGTCGCCGTGGCCAACCCTGCATAGATCGAGCCGATGACCGCGGCGAAAATGAGCAGCGGCGGCAGGAGATCCGGCAGGGAACGCAGGCGCCCTTCCCAGCTTGTCGGCACCCGCGTGCCGTCGAGGTCCGGCCGCAGCAGGCACGCCACCATCACCGTCAGGCTGAACAGCACCGTCAGCAGGATGCCGGGCAGCAACCCTGCCAAATAGAGCTGCGGGATCGAGGTTTCGGTGAGCACGCCATAGACGATCATGTTGATCGAAGGCGGAATGAGGATGCCGAGCGTGCCACCCGCAGCGATGGTACCGAGAAACAGGCGCTCATTGTAGCCGCGCCGCTCGACCTCACCGAGCGCCACGGTGCCGATCGTCGCCGCGGTGGCGACCGAGGAGCCCGAGGTCGCCGCGAACATCCCGCAAGCGACGATGTTGGAATGCATCAGCCCGCCCGGCAGCCACGGCATCCACTGTACAAGCGCAGAATACATCCGCTCCGCGATGCCTGAACGCAGGAGGATCTCGCCCAGCAGCACGAAGAAGGGGATCGCGACCAGGAGGAAGGAGTTGGACGTGGACCAGGCCAGTTCGCCCATCGCGAGCGACAGCGGGAAGCGCCCATAAATCTGGTCCAGCACCAGGCCGAGCACGCCAAGCGCCGCGGCGACCGGGACGGCCAGCGCGAGCAGCGCGAGCAGGACGATAAGGGTCGTGGCGATCATCGGCCTTCCGCCGCCTTGCGTGCCGCTGCCGCGCGCATTTCTTCGTCCACCTCCTCCTGTGCGGAACGGGTGCCGATGAGGCGCCCGGCTCCGGCCCGGTCGCCGGCAAACAGGTGCCCGATCGCGGCAAGCAACAGAATCACCCCGATTACCACGAAGGTGCCGAGGCCAATGAGCCAGATCGCCTGTGGCAGGATCAGCGGTGTCTCGAGTTCGGATTGGCTGCGCGAGCCCGAGACCCAGGATTGCTGCAGCACGCCGATGCCATGCCAACCCACCAGCGCGAAGAAGCCAATGAACAGCGCAAGCCCGACGAAGTCGAGCGCGACGCGAAGCCGCGACGGCAGCAGCATGTAGACGCTGTCGATCCGGATATGGGCGCGGTCGAGCAGCGCCGCGGCCAGCGCCCAGCTTGTGCCGATGGCCAGTGCGTAACCGGCGATCTCGTCGGCGCCGCCGACCGAGACGGCGAACAGCTTGCGTATCGTCACATCGACGCCGATCAGGCATGCGGAAAGGAGGATGAGCGCACCGCCGAACCAGAGTCCGGCGCGGGCTACGCCCTGTGCGGCTGCGAGGAGTTGTCGCATGCGCCTTCCGGATAAACGGGTTTACGGAGACAGGCGGGCCCGGCCTTCAAGCACCGGGCCCGATCCGTGTGTTGGGCTTCAGCGGCCGGGCACGGGTGCGGTCAGGCCCAGCGTCCGGCCGACCGTGTCGTTCCATTCCCGCGTGCACTCGGCGCCACAGCGCCGTGCCCAGTTGGCCAGCACCGCACCCTCGACCAGTTGCCGGCGCTGCGTCTCCTCCTCCGGCCGCACGGGGACGATGGTCATGTTGGCGGGCCGCCCCATTGTGCAGGGCTGCCGGCCGGTGTTGCAATTGTCAGCCTGGGCGGTGCCCTGCCGCAGCGTCTCCCACATCCCGTCCTCATAGGTCGCGACCTGTTCGAGGAAGAAGGTCTGCGTGCGCTGGTCGAGGCGGTTCCAGGTGTTGAGGTTCACCGCCAGCACGTTGATGCTCCAGCCGAGCGACATCGGGTAGATGGAGCGCGAAACCTCCGTCCATCCCGCCGTGTTGCCTGACAGGCTGCCCGTGACCGCGCAGTCCACCACGCCGTTGTTGAGCGCGGGCACGACCTCGGCGAAGGCCATGCTGATGGCGGTGGCGTTCACGCCCTGCAGGAAGTCCCGCATCGTGTTATTGAAGACGCGGACGCGCTTGCCGCGAAGATCCGCGAGACCGCCGAGCACGCTGCGGCACCAAAACACCTGCGGCGGATTGCCACCGAAGGCTAGCAGCTTGGCATTCCAGTTACGCTGCATCTGCCGGTCGATGATGGGCCGCCAGGCGTTGCAGGCTTCACGTGCGCGATCGATGTCGAGGGTCACCCCGGCCAGGTCGCAGCCCTCGAAGCGCGCATCGTCGCCAGCCATCTTCGAGATGTCCATGCCCGCGAAGTCCATGATGCCGAGCCGCAGCAGGCGCAGCATGGTGCGGTCGTCGACGCCCATCTGGTCGAGCGGCGTGATATCCACCGTGATGGCGCCATTCGAGGCGCGCGGGATGGTTTCCCGCCAAAAGGGGACCTCGTTCACCGTCGAGGCGACGGTCGGGCTGTTCAGGCCGATCGCCTTGAATTGCAGCCGCGGCAGATCCTGCGCCACCGCGCTGCCCATGACGGCCGGGAGGAGCACCGCGAGCGCGGCGCCGAATAGCTTGCGCATCTTCACCTGAGATTCTCCTTCCCGTGCTTGATTCGTCCTGCCCTGGCAGTGCCGTTCCGCGCGAGGCGTCGGGCCCGCCAAAGATGTTGGCACTGGCGAAGGGCGCCATGCAAGCAGCGAGATCGTTCCGTGCGCGATGCGTCGCATATCTGGCAATTCCGCGCGGCACCCCTGGTCAAGTACCGCACATCGCAGCATGATATTTTTCTCGCCATCTCCTGGCCTTGGAGCACGCGTTGCAAAGCGACATTGAGCCGCCCCGCCCCGTGCGGGTCGCCGTGGACATCGGCGGCACCTTCACCGACCTGCAGGTGTTCGACGCCCGCACCGGCGCCGTGCACGCATGGAAGACGCCGACCACGCCGGACGATCCCTCGCTCGGCCTCACGACGGGATTGCGTGAGGCGGCGGAGCGCTTCGGCTTCGCCCTCGCCGATATCGGCCTGCTGCTGCATGGCACAACCATTGCGACCAATGCGGTGCTGGAGCGCCGCCTGGCGCGCGGCGTGCTGCTGACCACCGCCGGCTTCGAGGACGTGCTGGAGATCAACCGCCATGTGCGACGCGACATCTACGGCCTGGCACCCGATCCCTTCCCCACGCTGATCCCGCGCGACCGGCGTCTCGGCGTGGCGGAACGGATGCGCGCCGACGGCACCGCCGAGCAGCCGCTCGACGAGGCCGCGCTGCCCGCGCTGCTGGCGCGGATCGATACGCTGGAGGCGGAGTGCATTGCCGTCGCGCTGCTCAACAGCCACGCCAATCCCGCGCATGAGCGGCGCCTGGGCGCGCTGCTGGCGGAAGCGCGGCCGCGCCTGCCGGTCTCGCTTTCCTGCGACGTCAGCCCGGAGATCCGCGAATATGAGCGGACCTCGACCACAGTGCTGAACGCGCTTTTGCTGCCGGTCGTGCAGAATTATCTCGACCGGTTGGAGCGGCGGCTCGGTGAGGGCGGATTCCGTCCGCTCATCTTTCTCGTGCAGTCCAATGGCGGCGTTTGCAGCCTGCGCACCGCGGCGGAACAGCCGGCGCGGCTGCTGCTTTCCGGCCCCTCCGGCGGCGCCCTTGCGGCGGGGCGGCTGGCGCAGATGCTGGCGCGGCCGAACCTGGTCGCGGTGGATATGGGCGGCACATCCTTCGATGTTTCCGTGGTGCAGAATGGGCGCGTCTCCGTGGTGACGCAGGGTGAGATCGACCGGCTGCCGGTGCGCCTGCCGATGGTGGATATGCGGACCATTGGCGCTGGTGGTGGTTCCATCGCCGCGGTGGATGCGGGCGGGCGCCTTACCGTCGGGCCTCGCAGTGCAGGGGCCAAGCCTGGCCCCGTCGCCTATGGCCGCGGCGGGACGGAGCCGACGGTGACGGATGCCAATCTCGCCCTCGGGCGGCTCGATCCCGATTTCTTCCTTGGCGGCATGATGAAGCTGGACATGCCCGCCACGCGCGCCGCGATCGAGGCGCGGGTCGGCACGCCGCTCGGCCTGACGGTCGAGCGCGCGGCGGAGGGCGTGCTGACCGTCACCAATGCCAGCCTCGGTGCGGCGATCCGCCTTTCTTTGTTCGAGAAGGGGCTCGACCCGCGCGAATTCGCACTGCTCTCCTTCGGCGGCGCAGGCGGGCTGCACGCGACCGATGTGGCGGCTGAGATCGGCATCTCCGATGTCGTCTTCCCGCGCGATCCCGGGACGCTCTCCGCCTACGGCATCCTGTTCTCCGACCTGGCGCAGGACCTCGCGCGCTCTCGCCTCTGCCGAGCGGAGCCCGCCTCGCTGCCCGCGATCGCGGAGTCGGTGGCCTCGCTCAGCGCCGAGGCCGATGCGCGGCTGGCGCGCGACGGCATTCCGCCTGCGGAACGCCGCATCGAGCTTGCCGCGGACATGCGCTACCAGGGCCAGGCCTTCGAATTGCTGGTGCCCTGGGGCGAGATCGCCGCGCCCGATGCCGCGGCTCTGGAGCGGCTGGTGGAGGCTTTCCACGCCATGCACCGCCAGCGCTTCAGCTACGCCAATCCCGGCGATCCGGTGGAGATCGTGACGCTGCGCGCCCTCGCCACCGGCAGCCTGCCCAAGCCGCGCGTGGCGGAGCCCCAGCCCGCCACACGCCCCGCCCGCAAGGGCACGCGCCGCGTCTTCGAAGGCGGGGAATGGCGCGATCTGCCGGTCTGGGACCGCGACGCACTCGGCCCTGCTGATCGCATCGAGGGGCCCGCTGTGGTGGAGGAGCCTTTCGCGACGCACTGGATCGGCCGCGGATGGATCGCGACCCTCGGCACCGGCGGGGCGTTGATTGCGTCGCACAAAAGCGATGCGGCAGCGGAGGGATGAACGGCATGAGCAGACTCGGACCGGTCGAGATCGAGGTCATCCGCAACGCGCTGACGGCGGCCGCGGCGGAGATGGACGTGACGATCTGGCGCACCAGCCGCAGCACCATCGTGCGCGAGCTGCTTGATTATTCCACCGCAGTCTTCGACGCGGAGGGCAACAACGTCGCGCAATCCGCGCGCATCCCCCAGCACCTGAACTCGATGGGTGCGGCGCTGCGCACGCTGCTCGCCAGCTTTGTGGATGCGGAGCGCTGGGGGGCGGAGGACATCGTCGCCACCAACGACCCCTATTGTGGCGCGCAGCACCTGAACGACGTGCTTGTCTTCAAGCCGGTATTCCATGAAGGCCGGCGCATCGCCTATGTCGGCGCGCTTTGCCACCACATCGACATGGGCGGCATGGCGCCCGGCAGCTACGCCGCGACGGCGACCGAGGTGTTCCAGGAAGGGCTACGAATCCCGCCGCTGAAGCTGATCGAGGGCGGCAAGCTGAACGAGGCGGTCTGGGCGATGATCGGGCAGAATGTGCGCAAGCCCGCGCTGATGCTCGGTGATCTGCAAAGCCAGCTCGCCAGCCTCGAGGTCGGCGCCGCCTCCATCCGCCGCCTCGCGCTGCGGCACGGTGCGGATGTGATGCTGGAGGCCTGCGCCCGCATCCTCGATATGAGCGAGGCGGCGATGCGCGCCGCCATCCGCGCCATGCCAGACGGCGTTTATGAATTCGAGGACTTCCTCGACGAGGACGGCGTCTCCGGCGAGAAGGTTCGGCTGCATGCGCGCGTGACGATTGCGGATGATGAGATCGAGGTTGACCTCACCGGTTGCGCGGACCAGCAGCGCGGTCCGGTGAACTGCACGCCGGCGATGTCCGACTGTGCCGCCTACTACGCCATCATCGCCGCGACCGATGGCGCCGTGCAGGCCAATGCCGGCTGCTACCGCCCGATCCGCATCATCCACCGCGAAGGCAGCGTGACGAGCTGCCGCCCTCCGGCCTCCGTGGCGCATCGCGTCGCGGTGACGCACCGCCTGGCCAATGTGCTGTTCGGCGCGCTGCACCAGCCGCTGCCCGACCGCATCCCCGCCGCGTATTATGGTGGCAGCTACGTCGTCACCTTCCAGACCATCGCCGAGGACGGGCACCGCGAGGTGCTGGTGGAGATCGAGATCGGCGGCACCGGGGCGCACCCCGCAAAGGATGGCGTCAACGCCTGGTCCTTCGGCATGCACAACAACGCCAACATCCCGGTCGAGATGATCGAGAGCCAGATGCCGCTCTCCATCACCCGCTACGGGCTGCTGCCCGGTTCCGGCGGCGCCGGTGAGCACCGCGGCGGCCTCGGCCTGGTGCGCGAATGGCGCGTCGAGAGCCCGTCCTGCGTGTTCACCGCCAATATGGACCGGTTCCGCTTCCCGCCCTACGGCCTGGCCGGCGGCCGCCCCGGAAGCCTCGGGCGGCTGCTGCGCATCCGCGACGGCGAGGCGACGCCGATCCCGCCGAAGAGCGACGGCGTGCAGCTCCGCCGCGGCGATGTCGTGCGGCTGGAGACCTCGGGCGGCGGCGGCTTCGGCGATCCTGCGCGCCGCGATGCCGAGGCCAATACGCGCGACCGCGCGCTCGGCTACATCACGGGCTGAGCGGTCGGTCAGACTGGACCGAGCGCCTTCGCCAGCGCGGCGACATCCGGCGCGCATGCGAGCGCCTCGACGCGCGTCGCGAGCTGGCGAAGGCGCTCCGGCGGCATGGGATGCCGTGCGGCGGCGGCGCAGGCCTCCGCCTTGGCCATCTGCGCCGCTTCCGTCAGCGGGTTGGCAGGGCTGCCGAGCGCGGCCTCGACCACCACACGCGCCGCCAGGCCCTCCTCGCCGATGATCCCGACGGTCTGCGGCACGACCGCGTTGGGGTCACTGGTCCCATCCTCCATCACCCTCACGCGCAGCGCGAGGGCGAGCGTCGCGGGGTCCGACAGCCGTGCGGGGGTGAAATCCTGCAGCCCGACGGTGCCGAAGCGCAGCGTGGTCGCCACGACATAGGGCAGGCAGAGCCGCGCATAGTTCTCGGTCAGCTCCGGCACCAGGGGGCGGCCGACGAGCCGCATCGCGAGCGGCGGCAGGTGCAGCCGAACCTCCCGGATCCGCCCGGGATCCATGCCGCCGCGTGCCATCAGCCGCTGCACCCCATCGATGGCGGGATGGGTCAGGCGGCCGGAGGGGAATGGCTTGTGCGCCAGGTGCGTCACCTGCCAATCGCGGCCGAGCGCGGCGAGGCCCGGTTCAAGATCATGCCCGGCCTCCGTCATTTCGAGGAAGCCGGAGGGGCCGGTGAGCCAGGCGAGCGGGCCGCTCACCCCAGCCTCGGCAAGGTCCGCCGCACGGAAGGCTGCCGCGGCGGCGAAGCCCATTTGCACCGCCAGCGCGATCGAACCTTCGTGATGCGCCTGCATGGTGCCGGGGATCTGGCCGAGCATCAGCCCCGCACCAGCCGCGCCGCGTGCGGCATCGAAGCCGCGCAGCCGCGCGACCGCGCCATAGGCGCCGAACATGCCTGCGGTCGCCGGACGGAAGAAACGCATCGGCCCGCGCGCTGCCGCGCCAATGGTGCAGGCGAGATCGACCCCGAGGACGAGAGCAGCGAGGAATTGGCTGCCGGCAACCGGCCTGCCCAGCGCAGACTGCCGCTCCGCCTCCGCAAGCGCGGCGGCGAGGGTTGGCGTCATCACATGGACGACGGCCGCCTCGTGGATCGCGTCGAACTCCAGCGCATGTGCCTGGAAGGCGTTGACGAAGGCGGCCTGCGCCGCGGGCAGGCGCGCGGTCTCGCCCCAGATCCCGGCCTCCGCGCCCGCACCCCAGCGGCTGGCGGCGGAAAGCAGCCCTGGCTGCGCGGGATGTGCGGAGCCGGCGAGACCCACGGCCAGCGTGTCAAACAGGAAGCGGCGGGCCGCCTGCTTCGCGGAAGCGGGAATCGCGTCTTCTTCTGTCTCCAGCACGTGGCGGAGGAGCTGGGTTTCGGCCGCGATGGTCATTGCGCAATGCTGCCGGCGCGATTGAGGCCGGTCAACGGCCGAGACTTTGGTCGTGGGCCAGTTGACGGCCCTGACTATATTCCGCTCAGGTCATCCTCCTCGACGCATCCCGTCGATGATGACCGAGCGGGCTGCCTCGCGACAAGCGCCGACCCGTTTCCAACGGTGTTTCACGTATTTCGTGCTTTGGCCCAAAATGGCGCGGCAGATCACCCCGAGGTCAGGGGGGCAGCCTCGCTGGTGCGGGTGGCGGCCCGGCGAGGGAGGCGCGGCGCTACTCCCGCCGCGTCTCCAGTCCGGCGGGGCGCTCGGCGTAGATGCGGCAGAGGCGGATCTGGTCGGCGATGGAGTTGGGGTTCTGCCCGTCATCGGAGTAGCGGGCGTAGATGGCGCAGCCGACCGGCGTGCTGGTGGTGGTGGCACCCGAGAGCAGCGACCTCTTGCGTGAGGTTGTTATGTCTGTGTGGTCGGTCAGCGGCCCGCACTTGTAAGTCTCGGTCATCGGCGTCGGCCTGCGTGTCCCCGCATCCCATCCGCCTCGTCCGGCTTGCGGCGCTCCGGGAGGCACTGGCCGGGGAGGGCGCGCCGGAGGCGCTCGAGGCGGCGCGGGCCTTGATCGCGCGGGTGGTCGTCATGCCCCCGGACGGCGAAGGCGGGCCGCCCGCCATCGAGCTGGTGGGGCAGTTCAGCGCAGTTCTAGAACTCGGTGGCGCGGTCCTGCCGGGCGGCATCTTTCCCGAGGCACGCGCCCCTGGCCGACAGCGCTCCCAAAGTTCGGTCAAAGGGGATCACGAGGGCAGAGCCCTCCTTGCAGGCCGCCCGCACAAACCAGCCGCCACCCCGCAAGAACATGCTGGCGTCCGGGGCCTTCGCAGGTGCAGCATCGGGGCATGGACCGGATGCAACAGGCGCTTGTCGCCGAACCCAGCCCCGTTGCCGCGCCGCCCGAGGCGGACCGCATCGGCGAGATCATCGCCGCCCTGCTGCTGCAATTGCGGGAGGCGCGGGAGGCTGCGGCGACGGACCCATTTGGCGATCCTGTCCTGTTGATTGCCTTGGCCATCAGCCGGCGGCTGGATGATGGGCGGTTGGATGCGGCCTCGGTGGGGGAGTTGATTGCGCGGCTGGCTGATACCGCTGCCGCGGACCGCGCCCGGCGGCTGGCGGCTTATGTCGGGTTGGATCGCGGCGCCGGGACGCTGGATGCGCTGGCCGCGCGGCTGGTGCGGCCGGACCCGGAGGACAGCCCGGTGCCTTTCGCCGCCTTCCGGGAGGTGGTGGAGCGTCCGCGCTTCGCCGCGGTGTTCACCGCGCATCCCACCTTTTCGCTGCCGCCCGGCACCGGTGCGGCCGTGGCGGCGGCGGCGTCTGGCGCCGCATTCCCGCCAGGCCTGTCGCACCGCCCTGCCGCACCCACGCTGGTTGAGGAATTCGTCCAGGCGGTGGCCGCCATCCAGCGCGGGCGGGATGCGCTGGATGCGTTGAACGGTGCGCTGCTGCGGGCGGCGCGCGGCATCTGGGGCGATCGCTGGCAGGCGCTGCTGCCGGCGCCGATCCTGCTGAGTTCCTGGGTCGGCTACGATACCGATGGCCGCACCGATATCGGCTGGTGGGACACGATCGGCCTGCGCCTGACCATGAAGCGCCTGCAATTGCAGCGCCTGGCCGCGCAGCTTGCCCCGCTCGGTGACTGCGCGGCAGCGCTTGCCGCCCGCGCTGGCCAGGCCGAAGCCGCCGTCGCCCGGCAGTTGGATGCAGTGCCACAGACCCCGGTGCCGGAGGCAGTGCAGCATTTCGCCGCGGTGCTGATCGGTGAGCGCGAGGCGGCCCTGACCGACCCTGGCCCGCTGGTCGGCCTGTTCCCCGCGGCTTTGGCTGCGGCGCCGGATGAGGCGACGCGTCTGGCGCTCGCCATCGCCCGCGCCGGCCTCGCCGGGCACGGCCTGGCGCTGGCGCATACCCACACCCGTTTGAATGCGAGCCAGATCCACAACGCGCTGCGCCAGCGCCTGGGCCTGACCGCCAGCCCGGACGACATGGCCAGCCGCCGCGGCCTGCTGGCCCAGGTGAATGCGGCGCTGGCGGAGGTCACGCCGCAGCCAGTGGATTTCGGCGCGCTGCTGGCCGAACAGGCCTCCGCCGTGCGGCTGATGATGACGGTGGCGCAGATCGCCAAGCATGTGGATGCGTCCCAGCCCGTGCGCTTCCTGATCGCGGAGACCGAAAGCGGCTACACGCTGCTCGGTGCCTTGTGGCTGGCCAAGCGCCTGGGCATCGAGCGCCATGTCGAGATCTCGCCCCTGTTCGAGACGGCGGAGGCGCTGGAGCGCGGTGAGAAGGTGGTGGAGGAGGCGCTGCGCAGCCCCTTCTTTCGCGACTACCTCCGCACCCATGGCCGGCTGTGCCTGCAATTCGGCTATTCCGATTCCGGCCGCTATGTCGGCCAGCTTCCGGCCAGCTACCTGGCGGAACGCCTGAAGCTGCGCCTGGCCGATCAGCTCCGCCGGCATGGCCTGTCCGAGATCGAGCTGGTGTTGTTCGACACCCATGGCGAGAGCATCGGCCGTGGTGGGCATCCGGACAGCCTGGCGGATCGGCTGGACTACCTCTCCCCGCCCCAGGCGCGGGCGGCGCTGGCCAAGGCGGGGCTGAAGCTGCGGGAGGAAAGCAGCTTCCAGGGCGGCGATGGCTATCTGCTGTTCGGCACCCCCGCTTTGGCCGCCGCCACCATCGCCCGCATCGCCGAGCACGCCTTCGCGCCACCGGCCACCGAGCCGGACCCGATCTATGCGGAAAGCGACTACGGCGCGGATTTCTTCGCCACCATCCGGCGGGAGATGCAGATCCTGGTGGAGGACCCGGGCTATGCCGCGCTGCTCGGCGCCTTCGGACCGGGGCTGCTGGACCGCACCGGCTCGCGGCCCTCGGCGCGGCAATCGGATATGGGCGGGCCGGCGCGCATCACCCACCCTTCCCAGCTGCGCGCCATTCCGAACAACGCCATCCTGCAGCAGATGGGCTGGCTGGCGAATACGCTGCACGGCCTCGGCGCCGCGGTGGCCGCCAACCCGGACAGCTTCGCAGACATGCTGGCGCGCAGCCCGCGCTTCGCCCGCGCCGTGGCCATGGCCGCGCGGGCGGCGGCGTGTTCCGATCTCGGCGTGCTGCGGGCCGGGGTGGATACGCTGGACCCCGGCCCCTGGCTCGACCGCGCCGGCGCCACCAGGCGCCCGGGGCGGCGGGAGGAGCTGATGCATGTGGCCTCCGCGCTCGAACGGCTTGGCCTGTCCGCCGATGTGCGGCGCATGCTGCGGCACCTGCAGGCCGATCATCTGGCGCTGCGTGCCGCCTGGCCGGACTTGCCGCGGATGCCGGACCGGCTGGTGCTGCTGCATGCGCTGCGCCTGGCGCTGATCCATCGCATCTGGCTGCTGGCGGTGCAGATTCCCGAATTCAGCCCGCGCCACGGCGCAACGCGAGAGGCGCTGATCCGCGGCATCCTGCAGCTGGATGTGGATCGCGCCCTGGCGCTGCTGGCGGAGGTCTTTCCCTCCCGCCCCGACCCGGCGAGCAGCCTGGATTTCCACGAACCGGCACCGGGTCGTGGCGGGGCCTCCTACGCCGCGGAACACACCGCGATCTTCACCCCGATGGCCGGGCTGTTCGCCCAGGTGCGGGAATGCTCGGCCGCCATCGCGCATGAGGTGGGCGCCTTCGGCTGAACCGGTGGCCGCGGCTGGCCGGCCAGATCCTCCGAACGGATGAGGTCGCGGGGTGGCCGCGGCCCCCAGGCGGTTCAGCGGGCCGTATCGCTTTGAGGGAGATTGGTGAGCCGCGGACTATGCGCACCAGCAGGACGCACAGCCACGGCCCGGAGAGCTGCGACTGCCAAACCCGAGCACACGAAAAAATGGACGTCGAAAAAAAATTACCAGCATATTTCATGGCGGTATCGCGGTTTCTAGTATTTGATTTTCCTGAAAATTCAATAGTTTGAACGGCATCGCAACAAAATAAGTTTCATTTTTCAGCATCTTACGCGTTTGTCTATCGAGATTGTGAAGGCCTCTGGGTCTCCCGCAGCATCCCTTTAATGGTCATGGTCGCACAATAAATACGTGGTGGGTGTAATGAAGGTCGTGGAGGTTTCAGCAAAGGGGGTTCTGGCAACCACGGTCGGGGCGGAGCCGTGGCCTTCGTCGGAGCGCCACGGGCCGATCGTTGTGGTCGAGCTTTCCAACCGCAGCGGGCGCCACGCCCCGTTTAACGCCGCGTTTCTGCAGACCGTCATGCGGGCGTTCCCGGAGCGTGGGATCGCCTTTTGGGCGGACCCGACGCATCTCGACGCGATCCGGCCGCTGCTGGACGGCGAGGACGGGCTCGCATTTCATGCCCTCACTCTCTGGCCAGACAAGGCGGAGGTCACCCATTCCTCCTTCGCCCGCATCCTTCACGCTATTGCCACCCTTCGCCAGATACATCGTGCCCATGCTGGAAAAACCGCCGCGATGATCGTGTCCTCCAGCACGCCTGCAGGAATGTTCGGCGCGTGGATCATGCAGCGTATGGGCGGCCCGCCCATGCAATTCCCCCTGCATGGCGAAGTGAATGTGCTTCGTGAGGGTTGGCGATCCCGCAATCCGCTAGCCCGCATCATCGACCTGCACGCCGCGTTGCGGTGGTTGCCAGGGCAGCGGTTTCGGATTCTTGTACTTGAACGCCATGTGGCGGAAGCAATGGTCCAACTCGCCCCGTGGTTGGAAGGGAAAGTTGATTTCATCCCACATCCAGCCGGTGCTTCCCTGGAACTGGAGGCGCTGCCGGACGTGCCGGTGCGGATTGGGACGCTAGGGATCGCCAATCGAGGGCGAGGGTTCGACCTGTGGATGCGCACGGTCGCCGCGCTGGCCGATGTTCCGGGCCTCGCATTCCACCATGTCGGCGCCATGCATCGCGAATTCATCGGGCAGCCAATGACGGGGTTTACCGATCCTCCGGACGGCGCGCATCTGAAGCGGGAAGTCTATCTCGCCCGGCTCAAGGCGCTGCACTATGTCTGCGTTCCGGTCCAAGGCAGCTACTACGATCTGGCTGCCAGTGGCACGCTTCTCGATGCCGTGGCGGCAGGCAAGCCGGTGATTGCGCTGCGCCGCCGTAGCATGGAAAGCTTCTTCCAGCAGGCGGGCGACATCGGCTTTCTCTGTGAGGACGAAGCCGAGCTTCGCCAAGTGTTGCACAACCTGGCGAACAGCTTCGACCCGGCGCGCCATGCGCGGCAGGCCGCAAACATGAGACGCCTGCGCGAGTCACGTACACCGCAGGCCCTGGCGGACCCTTATGCCCGCATCCTCAGTCAGGCGATGCTGGCGCGCTAAACTGCTCCGGCGGTCAGCCGATCTCGACCTCGCCGCCACCCTCGACCCAGTCCTTGAAGCCGCCGAGGTTCCGTACGTCGGTGTAGCCCATATCCTTCAGCGTCTTGCCCGCCAGCGCGGCGCGGCCGCCGGAGGCGCAGTAGATGATGATGGTCCTGGCCCGGTCGAAGGCCGCCTCATGCAGCGGGCTTTCCGGATCGGCGCGGAATTCCAGCAGGCCGCGCGAGACCGCCACCGCGCCCTTCGCCTTGCCGGAGGCCTTCACCTCCGCCGCGTCGCGCACATCCAGCAGCACGGTCTGCGGGTTGGCCGCCAGGGTGCGGGCCTCGGCGGCGGAGATGCGCGGCACGGCGGCATGGGCGGCGGCGAGCATCTCATTCACGGTGGTGGGCATGGGTCGGGTTCCTCCGGTGGTGAGGTCAGAACCTCACACAGGCCCCGGCCGTCGTCACCATCACGCTTTCCTGCGCGAAGCGGGCGCGAAACGCGGCGATGACGGGGTCGATCCGCGCCAGCGCCTGCGCCGGCGTCGCGCCGGGCATCGCCACCACCAGCAGCTTGCTGCGTTCCCGCGCCAGCCGCCCGGCCGCGCCGCGCCACTGGCCGGCGGCATCCAGCACGGTCAGGCCATCGGGAAAGGCGGGGGTCACCACCTGGTCCATGAAGCCGGCCCAGGCGGCGTCATCCACCACCTCCGCCCCGCCCGAGTTGCGGCCGAAATAGCCCTCCAGCATCGTCGCGGCCTGGGTGCCGGGCGGGCAGGGCGGCGGCGGGGTGGCGCAGGCGGCCAGCAGCAGAAGCAGGGGCAGGAACCTCATGCCGCAAAGCCTACGATGCGCGTGCGGCGATGCGAAGCAGCAACAGGCTGGCCAGCGCGCCCACCGCCGCCAGCGCCAGCGATGCCTCCGCCCCCAGCGCGAAGATCAGCGGCGCGAACAGCGCCGGCCCCACCGCCATGGCGGCCGTCACGGGCGCCATCACCCGCCCGGCGACGGTGGCGTAGCCATCCGTGCCATGCAGCTCGATCAGGCAGGCCGGGCGCATCACGGACATGACGCCGGAGGCCAGCCCATAGGCCAGCACGAAGACCGGCGCGGCGAGCGCCACGCCAATGGGTGCCACCAGCGGCATCAGCAGCGCGAGGGGCATCAGCAGCAGAGCGACGGAGGCGGTGGCGATCGCGCTGAACCGCCCGCCGCCCACCACATCCAGCAGCCGCGCCGTCACCTGCGCCGGGCCGACCAGGGCGGCCCACCAGATGGCGCTGCCGCGTTCCATCCCCAGCGCCTCCACCAGCAGCACCATATTGGCCAGGATCGCGCTGCCCACCAGCGTCTGCATGGCGAAGGCGGCGGAGAGCCAGCGCAGCCGCGGCGGCAGAAGCCCGCCCGCCAGCCGTGGCGGCCGGGCGCCGCGAGGCGCCGCCGGCACGCAGGCCAGGTGCAGCGGCAACGCCACCAGCAGATGCACCGCCGCCGAGGCCAGCACCGCGCCGCGCCAGCCAAACGCCGCCTCCGCCGCCGCCAGCGCCGGCCAGGTGACGATGGAGGACAGGCCGGAGGCCAGCGCCAGCAGCCCGAGCCGCCGCCGCGCGCGTTCCGCCCCGAGCGCGGCCAGGGCCGCATTGGCTGCCTCCGTCAGCGCCAGCGCCGCGGCCAGGCCCAGCACCAGGCAGGCCCCCAGCGCCTGCACCCAGTTCTGCGAGAATGCCAGCAGCGCCAGACCGGCGGCAAAGACGAGCGACCCGCAGGCCATCACCGGCCGTGCCCCGTGCCGGTCGATCAACCGCCCGACAACCGGCGAGAGAAATCCGGCCAGCCCCAGCAGGATGGCGATGCCGAGAAAGGCCCGCCCCGGCGCCAGGCCGAGGTCGCGCTCCATCGCCGGCCCCAGCACGCCGGGCAGGAAATACGCCGTGCCCCAGCCCAGGATCTGCGTGACGCCGAGCGCCGCGAGGACCAGCCCGGGCCGCATCGCCTTCAGGCTGTGGTGGCCAGCAGCACCACGCCGGCGGAGATCAGCCCGATCGCCGCGATCTTCGCCAGCCCTAGGCTTTCCCCGAACATGCCCCAGCCGATCAGCGCGATGACCACATAGCTCGCCGCCGTGCAGGGCAGGGCGACCGACATCGGGATCTTGCGCAGGGCGATGATGTACAGCAGCGCCGCGCCCCCGTAGCAGCCGAGCCCGACAATGGTCTGCCAGCGGAACAGCTGGTCCACGAAGCCGGCCTCCGCCGCGACGGAGCCGGAGGCGCCCGCCTTCAGCAGGACCTGCCCGATAAGGGAGGTGGTGATGGCGGCGGCCAATGTGATCCAGGCGGAGATCACCGTTCGGCGCCCCCCGCCCGCACCACATCCCGCACCACGCCCTGCGGCTTGCCATTGGCCGAGAGGAAGGCGCGGCCGACATACTCGCCGAGCACGCCCAGGATCAGGAACTGCACGCCGGCCACCAGCAGCGTGACCGTCATCATCGAGGCCCAGCCGGAGGGTGTCTCCCCGCTCAGCCCCTCGAACAGCACGATGGCGGCGGCCACCAGCCCGAACACGCCCATCACCGCGCCGGCCAGGATCGCCAGCCGCAGCGGCAGGACGGAGAAATTGGTGGCGAGGTTCAGCCACAGCAGCACCAGCCGCTTCAGCGTGTAGTTGGACCGGCCCTCGGCACGCGGCAGGTGCTTCACCTCGATGCTGTCGAGGCGCTGCGTCACCTGCATCAGCAGCCCGTCCACATAGGGGTAGGGGCCGCTGTATTTCGCCACTTCCCGCACCGCCATGGCGCTCATGCAGCGGAACGAGGACAGGTACAGCCCCTTCGGCTTGTCCAGCAGCATATCCGCCACGCCATTGGCGAAGCGGCTGCCGAGGTTGCGCCAGCCCTCATGTTCCTTCTTGGCGTAGCGCGTATAGACCACGTCCCAGCCGCCGAGCCGGGCGTGGTCGTACAGGCGGATGACCTCCTCCGGCGGGTTTTGCAGATCGTCATCCATGGTGATGACGAAGGACCCGCGCGCCTGGCGGAGGCCGGACATGACGGCGTTGTGCTCGCCGAAGTTTCGGGCGTGCTCGACATAGACCAGCGGCACGGTGGCCTCGGCGGCCAGGGCGCGGCAGACCTCGCCTGAATTGTCCGGGCTGCCATCATTCACCAGGATGATCTCGAGCCCGCCCGCCGGGCGCAGCGCGGACAGCGCCTGGACCAGCGCGCCCACCGTGCCGGCGCCGCGATAGACCGGGACGACGATGGAAAGCCCCACCGGTGTGGCGCCCGGATGCGGCAACCCCGAGGACAATCCCGCGGGTCCCGCTTCAGAAGCGCCGATTTTCGAAGCACCGGCGAACCGGGCCAGGGTCTCAGTCACGTCGGGTTCTCCGTCAGGGCCGCGTGCCGATGACGAGGACGGAACCGCCGCCGGGCATGGGAATGCCCGCGCCGCCGATCCGCCGCTCGATCTCCGAGACGGCGTGCAGGGTCTTGTCGATCCAGGGGGGGAAGTGGGTCACGTCGCTGGGCGCATCCGCCCTGGCCTGCAGCACCTTCCGCTGCAACGCCATCAGCGGCAGCAGCAGGCCGTTCCAGTAGCGGGCGGAAACCTGGGTGAAACCGGCCTGTTCCAGCATCGTGCGGGCGCTGCCGGCGGTGTAGCGGCGGGCGGTGTGCACACGCGCATCATGCGCGCTGCGCAGCCATTCATAGGCCGGCAGGTTCAGCACCACGGTGCCGCCCGGCCGCAACACGCGGTGCAACTCCGCCATCCCCCGCGCGGGGTCCACCCCGGCATGGCAGATCACGTCGATGGAGACCGCCGCGCCGAAGCTGGCATCGGCGAAGGGCAGCGTATTGGCATCCCCCGCCACCACCGGCCGCCCGGATTTCTGGGCGGCGCGATGCGCTGCCTCGGCCATGTATTCCAGGCCCATCGCCGGCCTGTCGCGCAGCTGCTGCGCCAGGCGCAGCAGGAAGCCGCCCGTGCCGCAGCCGGCATCGAGCACGGGCCCGGCAGCGCCGGGGCGGTTGCGGAGCGCGTCGAGGACCCGGGCATGGGCGGCGCGAAACCACCACATGCCGTCCTCGGCCGCGTCCATCAGTTCGTATTCTGCAGGTTCCACCACGCCCTTGTGACGCCGCACCGGGGCGACCGCAAGGCGCCCGCGCGTCAGCCGTAAGGCGGCCTCCGCCTGGGCTGCGGGGCAGACCTGCCGCATGCGCGCCGCAATGCGGTTGCACCTTGCGCCAAGCCCGCCGAGGATGCGGCAGCCGTGAGCCGCACATGACCCCGAAGCCCCTCGCCAAACCGGCCCACCCGACTGCCGAGGCCGTGCCGGCACCGCGCCTGTTCAGCCCCGCCGAGCCGGCGTACTGGGCCGGGCTGCTGCGTGTCCTGGCCGCGCTGCCAGCGCTCTTCTTCATGGTTGTGGTGCTGACGCCGCCGCTGAACCACGACGTCGCCGCCATCCTGAACTTCGCGGAACGTTGGGTTGGCGGCGAATCGCTGTTTCGCGACCTGATCGACGTGAACCCGCCGCTGATCTTCGTGCTGGCGGCGATTCCGGCGCTGATCGACCGTTTTACGCCGCTCGATATCGTGCAGTCCTGGCTGCTCTGCGTGCTGGCCTGTTGTGGCCTGGCCTGGTGGCTCTGCCTGCGGCTGCGCCAGGGGATCGAGGAAGGCCCGGTCGAGGCCGCGGCGCTGAATGCGCTGATCCCGCTCATCATCGTCATGGTCGCCTATGATGTGGGCCAGCGGGAACACCTGATGGGGCTGTTCGCGCTGCCCTACGCCCTGCTGGCGGCGCGCCGGGCACAAGGCCTGCCGACCCCGGGTGGGCTGGCGCTGACGGTGACCATCGCCGCCGCGGTGGGCTTCGCGCTGAAGCCGCATTTCCTGGCGGTGCCGGCGCTGGTGGAGGCGCTGGTGCTGCTCCATCGTGGCCCGGTGGCCGCGCTGCGGGACCGGCTGCCCTGGATCATGGCCGGGATCTGGCTGCTCTATCTCGCCAGCCTGCCGTTGTTCTTCCCGGACTATCTCGGCTTCGTCGTGCCGCTGGTGATGGACTTCTACCTGGGCAATGGCGGCATCGGTCTGTTCGACGTGCTGTTCACCAACCAGCTCGGCCCGGCGCTGATCGCCCTGCTGGTGACGCTGCCGCTGCTCGCCTGGAAGGGCGCCGGGATGCCGGCGCGGATGCTGGCGGCGGTCGCGGTGGGTGGGCTGCTCTCCGCCTGGGTGCAGCACAAGGGCTGGTCCTATCACGTGGTGCCGATGGCGATGGCGACCGCGCTGATGGCCTGCTGGGTGGTGGCCCGCTGGTTCGACCACGCCTTGCCTTCCGGCCGCGCGGCGGAGGCGGCACCAGCCCTGGCCCTGGCCCTGGTCGCCGCGGTTGCCATCGTGCAGGTTCGCGGCGAGAGCCCCTGGCGGCAGATCTGGTACGCCAGCCTGGCGGAGGGCCAGCTGACTGCCACGCTGAAGCGCGAGGTGGCCGGCGAAAGGCTGCTGGTGCTCTCGCCCGATATCTACCCGGTCTATCCGGCCCTGAACTACGCCCGCGCGCGGTCCACGCTGCGGACCATGAATCTGTGGCTGCTGATCGGCGCCTATCCCGGCTGCCCCGAGGGCGCGCCGCGCTACCGCGAGCCCTGGGAGATGTCCCGCCCCGAATTCCTGGTCTATCGCACTGTCGCGGAAGACTTCGCACGCGCCCCGCCCGGCGCCGTGCTGGTCGCCAAGAATTCCGGCATCCCGCGCTGCGGGGCGGAGGATTTCGACCCGATCGCCTATTTCTCCCGCCATCCCGCCTTCGCCGAGACCTGGCGCCACTACACGCGGGTGGTGCACATGAACACCTACCTTCTTTATCTGCGCGAGGATTGATGTCGCACCAGGATTACGTCGGCCGCACCGAAACGCGCGAGGACCGGCTGGAGCCCCGCCTGCTGCAGGGCATGGCCGCCACGCTGGGCCGCCCGGTGCCGGCCGAGCTGCCGCCGCTGTGGCATTGGATGTTCTTCCAGGACTGGGTGATGCCGGACCAGATCGGCCCGGACGGCCACCCGAAGCGCGGCGGCTTCCTGCCCCCGGTGCACGACCTGCCGCGCCGCATGTGGGCCGGCGGCCGCCTCCGCTTCCATCCCGTCCCGCTGCGGGCGGATGACGAGATCACGCGCACCAGCACCATCCTGAAGGTCACCGAAAAATCCGGCGGATCGGGCCGGCTGGTCTTCGTCACCGTGGGCCATCTGCTGCACGGCCCCGCCGGCCTGGCGCTGGAGGAGGAGCAGGACATCGTCTATCGCGGCGCGGAGGGGGCCGCCGTGAAACCTGCCCCCGCCGCGGAGGCCTGGCCCGATGCGGCCACCGCCACCGTGCTGCCGGACCCGGTGATGCTGTTCCGCTACTCGGCACTTACCGGCAACGGCCACCGCATCCATTACGACCACCCCTATGTGACCGGGGAGGAAGGCTATCCCGGCCTGGTGGTGCATGGCCCCCTGCAGGCGACCCTGATGGCGCAGCACGCGCTGGACCACGCCCCCGGCCAGCGCCTGCACAGCTTCGCCTTCCGCGGCCGCCGCCCGGCCTTCGACAGCCGCCCGCTGACCCTGCTCGGCCGGGTGGCGGGTGAGGAGGTGAAGCTGGAAACCCGGGACGAGACCGGCGCCACCTGCATGCAGGCGGAAGCGGTACTGGCACCGGCTGTTGGGTGATCGAAAACCGGTTGTCGCGCGCATCCTGCCGCGGCTGCCGCTGACCCAGGACACGCTGCGCGGCATCGGCATCATCGTCGCCGGCTACACCGTGATCTCGGCGGCCGATGCCGCTGTGAAATGGGCGCTGCCCGAGGTCGGCGTCGCCGTCGCGATGATCTGGCGCGGCGTCTTCGGCATGCTGGCGATCGCGCTGCTGGTGCGCGGGCGGGGGCTGGTCCCGGTCCGCAAGCCGCTGCTGGCGCTGCGCTCGCTGCTGCATTGTGTGGTGACGGTGGCCTTCTACCTGGCCTGGTTCAACGCCTTCCCGCTCGGTGCCTCCTACGCCGTGAATGCCGCCGCCCCGCTGATCATGACGCTGCTGGCGATTCCCCTGCTGGGGGAGAAGGTGGGCTGGCGCCGCTGGACCAGCACCTGCGTCGGCTTCGCCGGCGTGATGATCATCCTGCAACCGGGCGGCGAGCTGTGGCGGTGGGAGGCGGCGATGCTGCTGGCTGGCGCCGCGACGCTCGGCCTGACGCGGATCTGGACCCGCGTGCTGGCAGCCACCGATACGCCGCAGACCATCGCCTTCTGGCTGCTGGCGGCGCATGTGCCGGTGGGTTTGCTGCTGCTGCCGGTGTTCCCGCCGCTCGGCCCGCTGGTGCCGCGCTGGGACATCTTCCTGTGCCTCGCCTTCCTCGGCATGGCGAATGGCTTCGCGCATCTGCTGTTCTCCCGCGCCTTCGCCATCGCGCCGGTCTCAGCCCTTGCGCCCTATGAATACACAACGCTGATCTGGGGCGGCGTGCTGGGCTTCCTGATCTGGGCCGAGGTGCCGAGCTGGTACACCGTGGCCGGCGCCTTCGTCGTCATTTCCGCCGGCCTGTACAATCTGCACCGGGAACAGGTGCGCCGCCGCGAGGATCGCGCCGCGGTTGGCCGTGCTGACCGCTCCGCCGCAGGGGGGGCGCGCTGATGGCGCTTCGCCACGACCCCAAGCGCGGCGTCATCTACATGCTGGCGGCCTGCGCCCTGTTCGCCGGGATGAGCGTGCTGGTGAAGGAACTGGCGGAGCGGGTCCACTTCCTCGAGCAGATGTTCTTTCGCGGCTTCTTCGCCCTGCCGGTGGTGGTGCTGGTGGTGATGCATCGCATCGGCCTGCGCGGCAATCTGGTGGGCGCGCTGCGGACCAAGCGCTTCCCCGGCCATATGCTCCGCGCGCTGACCGGCACGGCGGCGCAGGCCTGTTCCTTCTTCGCGCTCGGCCTGCTGCCGCTGGCCGAGCACACGGCGCTGACCAACACCACGCCGCTTTTCGTCACGCTGCTGTCGATTCCGCTGCTGGGCGAGAAGGTCGGGATCCATCGCGGCGCCGCGGTGCTGGTGGGGTTCCTCGGCATCATGATCATCGCGCTTGGTCAGGGCGCCTTCACCGGCGATTTCGGCGGCGCGGCGCGCTGGGGCATGGTGGCGGCGCTGGCGCATGGGCTGTTCTCGGCCGGCACCACCATGCTGGTCCGCACCCTGTCCTCCACCGAGAATTCCGGCACCATCGTGCTGTGGCAATCGCTGCTGATGACCTTCTTCACCCTGTTCGCACTGCCCTTCGTCTGGGTCACGCCAGGACCGCTGGACCTGCTGATGCTGATCGCGATCGGCCTGATCGGCGGCGCCGCGCAGGTGCTGCTGACGGAGGCCTGGGCCAGCGCGCAGGTTTCCTTCCTCGCGCCCTATTCCTATTCATCGCTGCTCTGGGCCGTGCTGTTCGGCTGGGTGGCCTTCGGCGATGTGCCGGGCCTCTCGACGCTGGCCGGTGCCGCGGCCATCGTGCTGGCCAGCCTCTACATCATGCACCGAGAGATCATGCGCCGAGGAAAAAAGCCATGAGCATTCCCTTCCTGCGCGACGACCCCCTGCCGCCCGGCACGGTGACACAAGTCGCGCCCGGCGTGCGGCGCATCCTGTGCGACAATCCCGGCCCCTTCACCTGGCGCGGCACCAATACCTGGGTGATCGGCCAGGGCCGCGTGGCGGTGCTGGACCCGGGGCCGGCCGATGCCGCGCATCTCGCCGCCATCATGCGGGCGACGGAAGGCGAGACCATCACCCATATCCTGGTCAGCCACACCCATCGCGACCATTCCCCGGGCGTCACCGCCCTGCAGGCGGCAACCGGCGCGCGCAGCTACGGCTTCGGCCCGCATCTGACCCCGCCCGACCAGGGCGGGGAGGGGGGCGACCACAGCTTCACGCCGGATGTGACGCTGGCCGATGGCGCGGTGCTGGAGGGTGACGAATTCCGTCTGACCGCAATCCACACCCCCGGCCATTGCGCCAACCACCTGTGCTTCGCGCGGGAAGACGGCGTGGTGTTCAGCGCCGACCATGTGATGAGCTGGTCCACCACCGTGGTCAGCCCGCCGGATGGCGACATGGCCGCCTACATGGCCTCGCTGGGGAAGCTGGCCGCGCGCGATGCCCACCTGTACCTGCCCGGCCATGGCCCGCCCTTGCCCAACCCCGCGCCCTTCGTCGCGGCGCTGGCCGCGCATCGGCTGGAGCGGGAGGCGAAGGTGCGGGATGCCCTGCGCGCCGCCCAACGCGCGACGGCGCTGGAACTGGTGCCGGCGGTCTATGGCCCGGTGCTGGAGCCGAAGCTGGTGCCGGCGGCGGCGCGCAGCCTGCTGGCGCATCTGATCAAGCTGGCGGCCGAGGGCCAGGCCGTGCAGGACGGGGAGAGCTTCGAGCCGCGCTGACCCGCTTCTCCCTCCCCCGCTTGCGGGGGAGGGTCGGGGTGGGGGCCGCCGCCTACCCGTCGCTCATCCGGTTATCCTGGCCGCGAAAGACAATGCGCGGTCGTTCCGCGCGCCGCTCCGCCGGCACCTCCAGCCATTCGGCAAATTCGCCAAGAATCTTGGCCGTGATATCCGCCAGCTTCGCCGCCCGCGCCGCGCGCAGCCCGTACCAGGCCAGCCCCTCCAATTCCCCGGACCCGCTGATCTCGCCGCGCACCGCCTCGGCGGGGGCGATCAGGAAGCGGGCGTTGAAGCGCATGCTGCGCGTCGTCGGCGTCACTGCGCGGCAAAGATAGTCCAGCGGCGCGAGGTCGGCGAGCAGCCGCTGCCCCTTCCGCTCACCCAGCAGCAGCCCGGTTTCCTCATACAATTCACGCACCGCCGCCACGCCCAGCGCGCGCGCCAGCGAGGGCTTCGCCTGATGCGCCAGCAGCCCGAAGGTTTCCGGCTTCATCTCGGAAAGTGCCTTCACGCCATGGTCGCCGCGATCCACCCGGCCGCCCGGAAACACCAGGATGCTCGGCATGAATTTGTGCTTGGGGTGGCGCATGCCCATCAGGATCTCGGGCTCGCCGGAGCCCTGGCGCCAGACGATCAGGCTCGACGCATGGCGCGGCACCACGGTGCGCTTGCGCGGGCCGGGGATCAGGTCACCGGTGCCGCCGGGGTTGTCGGCCGTCGCGTCAGCCAAGGTTGATGCCTCGCGTCGCCAGCCAGGCGCGGAAATTCGCGCGTTCCGGCACGGAAAGCTGCCGCGCCGCATTCTCGGACCAGGTGCAGCCTTCCGGCTTCGGTCCATGCACATCCGGATAGCGCGGCTTCCCCGGCGGGCGCAGCGCATCATAGGCGGGCAGGGCGGCGGCGAGCCTGCTGTCATCGTAGGTTTCGCGATGCACCACCACGGCAGGCGGCAGCCGCGGCGAGGTCTCGTTGCGCTTGTCCGGGAAGCCCAGCGTCAGCCCGGCCAGCGGAAACACCCCCTCCGGCAGCCCGAACAACCCCTGCACCAGCGCCAGGTTGTTGCGGACATAGGAGATCGGGCAGGTGCCGAGGCCCATCGCCTCCGCCGCCATGATTCCGAAGCCCATCGCCAGCGCCGCATCGGCGCTGGCATTCAGGAAGGTGTCGATGCTGTCATTGCCATGTTCGCGGCCCTGCGCCGCGCAGACCTGCCGCCCGCGCCGGATATCGCCGCAGAACAGCAGCAGCACCGGCGCCTGCTTGATCCAAGGCATGGTGCCGATCGCATCCGCCACCTGGGCGATTTTTTCCGAATTGCGCGTCACCAATATCGAATATTGCTGCAGGTCCGATTTGGCGGGCGCCGATTGCGCGCCGGCCAGAATCAGGTCCAGCAGCGCATCCGGCACCGGGTCCGGCCGGTAGCTTCGGGTCACCCGCCGGTCCAGCAGCATGGCCAGGCCGGCGGGGATTTCGGCGGGAGGGGTGAAGGGCAGGGCGCCGTAGCGGGCGCGGATCAGGGCTTCGGCATCCATGTTCCGCAGCCTGCCATGACAACTACCGCAGCACCACCCAGGCATCGGCGACCGTCACGCCTTCGCCCGGCCGGCCGATGATCAGCGGGTTGATCTCCGCCTCCGCCACCTGCTCCACGGAAGCGAGGCGGGACGCCGCGACCACGGCCTGCGCCAGCGCGTCGAGGTCGCCCAGCGGCAGGTTGCGCCAGCCCGAAAGAGGCTTCAGCGCGCGCACCTCCGCAATCATCTCCCGCGCCGTGTCGAGGTCCACCGGCGCCAGGCGCAGCGCGATGTCGCGATGCAACTCGGACAGCACGCCGCCGGCGCCGAGCAGCACCACCGGCCCCACCTCCGGGTCCCGCCGGAAGCCGAGAATGGCCTCCGCCAGCCCCTTCGCCATCGGCTGCACCAGCATTCCGGTGATCTTCGCCCCTGGCGCCGCCGCCGTGACGCGCGCCCGCATGGCGGCCGCGGCCTCCCGCAGCGCATCGGCGTCGGCGATGTTCAGCGCGACGCCGCCAACTTCCGTTTTGTGCGCCAGGTCCGGCGACAGGATCTTGAGCGCGACCGGATAGCGCATGCCATCCGGCGGCGAGTCCTGCATGACGGCGAAGGGCGAATCCAGGCCAAGCGCCGCGAATACGCCGCGCGCATCCGCCTCATCCGGCCGTGCCGGCAGCGTGATGGCCGGTGCGGGCAGCTCGGGAATAGCCCGCGGCGCCTGCCAGGCGCAGAAGGCGTTGATGCAGTCGGCGGCGGATTCGGCGGTGCGGAAGGCGGCGATGCCGGCCTCCGCCAGCAGGCGCAGCGACGCCTCCGCCTGCGGCGCGAGGAAGGCGGCCACCGGCTTGCCCGGCACCTTCACCCCCTCGACAATGCCCGCCACCGCATCCTTCGGCCGGAACTGTGCCGAACTGCCGATGACGGCCAGCACGAGGTCCGTATCCTCCGCGGCCCGCAGCGCATCCAGCGCCGCCATGACGCGATCCGGACGTGCGCCGGCCAGCGTCAGGTCCAGCAGCCGCGCATGCGCGTTGAACTTTGCGGATTCCAGCTTCGTGGCGGCCTTCGCATCCGGCTTGCGCGCCTCGATCCCCAGCACGCCGAGCGCATCGACGGCCAAGGCACCGCCGCCACCCGTCGTTGTCATTACGCTGACCGCGCGGTGGCTGCGTGCCGGCGCGCGCCGCCCGGCGACCAGCAACGGAAGTTCCAGCAGCGACTCCAGCATGGAAACGCGTAAAATTCCATGCGCGCGGAAGAAGGCATCCGCCGCCGCATCGCTGCCCGCCAGCGCGCCGGTATGGCTGGTGGCAAGCTCCGCACCGAACGGGCTGCGGCCGAGCTTCAGCGCGATGATCGGCTTGTTCAGCGCGCGGGCCTTGGCAGCGGCGGCGGCCATCTGCTCAGGCGCGCGGATCGCTTCCAGGAACAGCGCGACCGCATCCACATCCGGGTCATCCAGCAGCAGGGAGGCGATCTCGCCCGCCGTGAGATCGGCCTCGTTCCCCGTGCCGATGAGATGCGAGAAGCCCAGGCCCCGCGCCGCGCCGCGCGACAGCAGCGCCCCCATCATGGAGCCGGATTGCGAGACCAGCGCGACGCGCCCGGCCGGCAGATCCTCCGCCTCCAGCGCCGCATTGGTGGTCAGCGCGGTGCGGGCGTTGAGATTGACCACACCCATCGAATTCGGCCCGAGCAGCCGCAGTCCGCTGGCCTGTGCGGCGGCCAGCACGCGGGCCTGCAAGGCAGCCCCTTCCGGCCCCGCTTCCGCGAAACCATCGGCCAGCACACAGGCCACCGGAATGCCGCGGGCGGCACAGGCCGCGACCTGCGCCTCGACATTATCCGTGCCGAGCAGAATGTACGCAAAGTCGATTTCGCCCGGAATATCGGCCAGCGAGGCATAGGCGCGTTCGCCCAGCACCTCCGCCGCGCGCGGATTCACGGGGAACAACTCCCCGGTAAACCCATGCCGGCGCAGATAGCGCTGCGGCCGCGCCGTCAGCCGCTGCTCATCGGCGGAAGCGCCGATCAGCGCGATGAGGCGCGGATTGAGAAGCGCCTGCGCCAGAGGTGTCACTTGGACGGCCTTTGAGAAAAACTGCGGCCAAAGACGCCCTCGGCGATGCGGTTCTTCATCACCTCCAGGCTGCCGCCCGCGATCATCCAGCCGCGCGTCTTGCGCACGCAATACTCGATCAGCAGGTCCTGGCTATAGCCCGTGCCGCCCATGATCTGCATCGATTCGTTCGAGCACATCCACCCCGCCTGGTTGCAGGCGTATTTCGCCATGGCGACGTCCTGCGCATCCGGCAGCCCGTCCTTGGCGCGCACGGCGGCGCGGTACAGCAGCAACTGCGCGGAATCCAGCGCGACGCGCATCTCCGCGAACTTCCATTGCAGGCCCTGGAATTCCATCAGCGCCCGGCCGAACTGCTTGCGCTGTTCGGCATGCGCCTTGGCCTGGCGGAAGCAATATTCGCCCAGCGCCAGCGCGCGGGTGGTGTTGCCGGCACGCTCCACATTGAAGCCCGCGATCTGCTTGCGGAACCCGCCCTCACCGAGCAGCAAATTCTCATCCGGCACGAAGACATTATCAAAGTACAGCGCGCACCAGGTCTCGCCATTCATGTAGCGGCTGGGCTGGCCGAGGCGAAAGCCCTCCATCCCGCGTTCCAGCAGGACGGAGCCGATGCCGTTCACGCCTGGCCCGAAGCGGCAATAGATGACGAAGACGCCGGCATCCTCGGTGTTGGAGGTGAACACCTTGCCGCCATTCAGTAGATAGCCGCCCTGCACCTTGGTCGCGGTGGTCTTGAGGTCGGTCAGCGCCGATCCCGCATCCGGCTCCGTCATGCCGACCGCGGCAATGGTCTCGCCGCGCAACAGCGGTTCGAAATAGCGCTTCTTCTGGTCCGCCGTCGCGTATTCCGCGAAGGTGCGGAACGCGCCGAAATTGCCGGCCTGCAGCACATCCGCGCTGCGCGGGCAGACATAGGCGATCTGTTCCATCGCCAGGATCGCATCGAACAGCGTGCCGCCCTGGCCGCCATCCGCCTCCGGCACCATGATGCCGAACAGCCCGTTCTCGGCCATCAGCTTCGCCACATCCCAGGGGAAGCGCTCATCATGCGCGCGCGCCAGCGCATCCTTCGCTAGGTTCTGCTCGGCAAAGCGGCGGACGGAATCCTGGAACGCAACCTGTTCCTCGGTGAGTGAAAAATCCATCAGACGGGATCCCAGGAAAACACATCGCCGGAGCGATCGAGCGGCAGGAAATGGCTGCGGAGCGCGGGTAGGGCGGTCTCGGCGATCGTCTCCGGCGTCCAGCCCTCGCCGCGATGCGTGGAGCGGATCGGCCGCGGCTGGCTGAACAGGAACAGCTCATTGTGCCGCGCGGCGAAGATCTGCCCCGTCACGTCCTTCGCGGCATCACTGGCCAGGAACACCGCCAGCGGCGCGTTCTTGTCCGGCGTCATCTGCTGCAAGCGCGCCACGCGCGCCTTCTCGGCCTCGGTGGAGGATGGGATGGAACTGGTCATGCGCGACCAGGCGAAGGGCGCGATGCAGTTGGACCGCACGCCGAAACGTTGCATGTCGAGCGCGATGGATTTCGACAATGCCGCCACACCGAGCTTCGCCGCCGAATAATTCGCCTGGCCGAAATTGCCGATCAGGCCGGAGGTCGAGGTCATGTGCACATAGGCGCCGGAGCCCTGCTTGCGAAACTGCTCCGCCGCCGCGCGGCTGACGAAGAAGCTGCCGTTCAGATGCACATTGATGACCGCCAGCCATTCCTCCGGCGACATCTTGTGGAAGATCTGGTCGCGCAGGATTCCGGCATTGTTCACCACGATGTCGATGCGCCCGAAGGCATCCATCGCCTGCGCCACGATCCGCTGCGCGCTGCCCCATTCCGCCACGCTGTCGGTATTGGCCACGGCCTTGCCGCCGCGCTGGTGGATGATGGCCACCGTCTGCTCACCGGGGGTTGCGGAGGTCGGCCCCTCGCCGGTCAGGCTCGCGCCGATATCGTTCACCACGACGGAGGCGCCCGCCAGCGCCATGGCGACCGCGATCTCCCGCCCAATGCCGCCGCCTGCCCCGGTGACGATTGCCACCTTGCCTTCGAGCATCATCCGTTGCCTCCTATCCGTGCAGCCCGCTTCTAATCCCCCGTCGAAGGAGCGTGAAGCCGGGTTGCCGCATCACGGGGGTGCCGTAAACTCAAGCCTGGATACAAGTGGGGGACATGGTGGGCTTCGTGGAGCTGGATGGGGTCGGCATGACCTTCCGCGGGCGCACCGGCGCCTATGAGGCCGTGCGCGACTTCAACCTGGAGTTGTCGGAGGGCGAATTCTTTTGCCTGCTCGGCACTTCGGGCTGTGGCAAGACCACGGTGATGAACATGCTGGCGGGGTTCGATACGCCCACCGCCGGCCAGATCCGGCTGGAGGGCAAGCCGGTACGCGGACCCGGCGCCGATCGGGGCGTGGTCTTCCAGGGGCATGACAGCCTCTATGACTGGCTGACCGCACGGGACAACATCGCATTCGGCCTGCGCCTGCGCGGCATGGGGCGCAGCGAAAGGCGGGCCATCGCGGACCGGTTCCTCAACATGGTCGGCCTGACCGGGCAGGGGTCCAAGCACCCCTCCGAGCTTTCCGGCGGGATGAAGCAGCGCATCCAGATCGCCCGCGCGCTGGCGAATGATCCGCGCATGCTGCTGATGGACGAGCCCTTCGGGGCGCTGGATGCGATGACGCGCGCGGTGCTGCAGACCGAACTCTCCCGCATCTGGTCGGAGAACCGGAAGACAGTGCTGTTCATCACCCATGACATCGAGGAAGCCTGCGCGCTGGCGACGCGCGTCGGCGTGATGAAGCGCGGCCCGGGCGGCACGCTGAAGGCGGTGGTGCCGATCGACCTACCCTATCCGCGCGAACGCACCTCGGACGCCTTCATGGCGAGTTTCCGGCAGGTACATGAACTGATTCATGCGGAGATCCACCCGCATGAATAGCCGATCCGCCACCGTCATCGGCTATGTGCTGGGCTTCGCGCTGCTGTTCGTCATCTGGCACCTGGCCTCGCAATACCTGGTCAGCTCCGTGCTGTTCCCCTCGCCCTTCCCGGTGTTCGAGCGCGGCTGGGTGTTGCTGGAGGAAGGGCTGCTGCAGGAATCCATCTGGGCCTCGATGCGCCGCATCATCCAGGGCTTCCTGCTTGGCTCCGCCATCGGCATCCCCGTAGGCCTGGCCATTGGCAGTTTCCGGCCGGTGCGGCTGCTGCTGGAGCCATGGACGGAATTCTTCCGCTTCATCCCTGCTGTGGCGATGATCACCGTGGCGGTGATCTGGTTCGGCATCGGGGAGGAGAGCAAGATCTTCCTCATCGCCTATACCACCGTCTTCGTCGTGATCATCGCCACGGCGGCCGGCGTCGGTGCCGTGGGGCGGGACAAGATCCGTGCGGCGCAATGCCTCGGCGCCAACAAGTTCCAGGTCTTCGCCCTCGTCGCCCTGCCGGCGACGGTGCCCTACATCCTGACGGGCATGCGGCTGGCGATGGCGAATGCCTTCGTCACCATCGTGGCCGCCGAACTTGTCGCCAGCAATGATGGGCTCGGCAAGATGCTGTGGGATGCCCGTCTGTTCATGCAGGTGGAGGATATCTTCGTGGCGCTGATTTCGCTCGGCCTGCTGGGCTTCGCGACGGACCGCGTGTTCCGCCTGCTGATCCGCGCCTTCGCGGGCCGCTTCAACCCGACCATGTGAAAAACAGGGAGAACAAGAATATGCTTCGCCGAACCCTTCTCGCCGCTGGTGGCGCCGTGCTTGCCGCCCCCGCCTTCGCGCAGAACGCGCCGATCAAGATGACCATCGCCACCGGCGTGGACCCATCCTTCGCGCCCTATTACGTGGCGCGGGAGGGTGGCTTCTTCACCCGCAACGGGCTGGATGTGACGGTCAATACCGGCCCCTCCGGCTCCGCCATGATCGCCTTCCTGATCGGCAACCAGATCAACTCCGCCTATGGCGCCGAACAGGCCGGCGTCTCCGCCCATCTGGTGGACCCGAATGTGGTGGCGGTGGCTGAGGGCACAGCGCTGCTGCGCTGGATCAGCGTGCTCGGCCGCAATGTGGAGAATATGGAGGCGCTGAAGGGCAAGAAGGTCGGCGTCGCCCGCGGCACCGGCAGCGAGACCTTCTGGCTATCGGTCGTCTCCAAGCTCAACCTGAACCCGGCCGACTACACCATCGTCAATGTCGAGGCGCCGGAGATGGTGGCGGCGCTGGAGCGCGGCAATATCGACGCCTTCGCCGTGTGGGAGCCCTGGCCGACGCGGGCGATGCGCGCCATCCCCAACACCAAGATCCTGGTTTCCAACGAGCAGATCCAGATCGTCCGCAACTTCGTCTACATGAACAAGGGCTGGGCGCAGTCCAACATGGAGGCGACGACCCGGCTGATGCGGTCCCTGATCCAGGCGCAGGAATTCATCGCCGCGAACCCCACCGAGGCCGCCGCCCAGGTCGCCCGCTTCCTGCGCCAGGACCGCGCCTTCATCGCGGAGCTGATGACCAAGGTCGAGTACAAGATGAACCTGACGCCCGACAGCGTCGGCAACATCCAGCTCGCCATTGACCAGCTGCGCGGCATGAACCGGCTGTCCAAGGAAGTGACGCCGGCCGAGGTGATCTGGAAGGAACCCCTCGCCGCCGCCGCCGCCAACCGCGTGCTGATCTGACGCGAAGGGCCGGCCGGGGTGATCGACGATATCGAAGCCACTGGCCGGCTGCAGGCGCAGATCGAGGCTGCGTTGCCATTGCCCGCGCGCCCGACACCGGAGCTGCTCGAGATGCTCCGGCAGCAGAGCCCGGCCATGAAGCTCGCGCCAAGCTGCCGCATCGTGGCGCTCAGCTATGCGGGGGACGAGGGCGGCATCGTCTGCAAGCTGGATTTCGGCGCGGATGAGACGGGCCACGCGGCCTATGTCTCCCTCACCCATCTGCGCTTCGACCCGCGCCTGCCGATGGCGCGGGCGATAGAAGACTATCAGGTCCGGCGCGTTGAGCGGCTGCGCCAGGCCTAGGGCCGCCTACTTCTCCGCTGCCGCAATAATTCCGCCGGCCAGGCTGGCCGGAATGCGGTTGGTCCAGCGGCCGCAATCAACCTGCGTCACGAAGTCCAGCACCGCGCGGTTGAAGGCGTCCGGGTCCTCCAGGTTCATCGTGTGCCCGCATTTCGGCATCACCAGCAGCGCGCTGCTGCGGATGGTGCGCTTCAGATACAGGCTGGCTTCCAGCGTGGGGTCGTCCTCATCGCCCGCGATCACCAGCGTCGGCACCGTCATGGCGCGGAACTGCGCCTCCAGGTCGAACAGGCTGGGGCGGCGGCGCTGCACGCCGTTCATGGTGAGTGCGGAGCCTTCCGTGCTGTGCTCGCAGAGTTGGGCCTGGAATTCCGCATAGCCGCGCGGGTCCTTCTCCTCGAACACCAGGCGGGTCGGGCCGCGGCTGTAGGTCAGGCCGAACCTGTCCATCCCCTCCGCCCGGATGCGGGCGATGGCGGCGTCCGTCTCCGCATGGAACTGCGCCGTCTTGCCCGGGGCGGCGCCATAGCCGACGCCGGCGGCGACCAGGCTGCGGGCAAGGTCCGGATGCCGCAGGCCCATATGCAACGTGGCGAAGCCGCCCATGGACAGACCCACCACATGGCTTGGCCCGAGGCCCAGCCCCTTGATGATTGCGGCGATGTCATCCGTCGCCCGGTCCTGGCTGTATTTCGCCGGGT
>NZ_JAUYTS010000146.1 GCF_030695085.1 Falsiroseomonas sp.
GCGCGCCTCGCGCGCGGCGTCGAACTCGGAGCGGCTGATCACACCGTCGTCGTTGGCGTCCAGACGATCAAAGCGGGCGGCCGCGCCGGCGGCCCTCCGGGCCTGGACCGCAGCCCGCATTTCCTCGGCCGTGACGATCCCGTCGCCGTTCGCATCGGCGGCGGTCAGGCGCTGCACCCGCTGGGCCACGAATTCCGCCCGGCTGAGGCGATCAGCGCCATCGGCGGGCTGCTGGGCGAAGGCGACGCCGCCGCCGGCGGCGAGTGTGAGAGCGGCGAGGCCGCCAACCAGAAGGGTCTTTTTCATCTCGATGATCTCCTGCGCCGCCGAAGCGGCCTGTTCCCTGTCCGTGAGTGTAACGGGGGAGAGCTCAGTCTCCGTCGCGGAGGGGAGGAAGCACTGTGTCGAAGGCCGTCCGGGCGGCCGCGCGAACCTCGGCCAGCCGCACCTTCAGGGCCGCATAGTCCGCCAGGCCGGCGGCGGCGGCGAGCCGGCGCTGAAAGCCTTCGGGCTCCTCGTCCGGATCGGGCCGATCGTCGAAGGCCGCGCCGAGGATCTGACCCAGCGCCTGCTGCAGCCGCCAGGCCTCGGCCAGGGAGGGATCCTCCGCCAGCGCCTCCAGGGTCGAAACCGTCAACCGCCCGCCCGCGCGCGCGACCGTCAACTGACGCACCTGGGCGACGAATTCGGCGTCGATCTGGCCGCCGGGGATGCGTTTGAGATCCCAGAACCCCTGCCCCGGCCGCTCGCGCGCCATCAGATCGCGCATCCGCCGCGCGTCGCCGGCGACGTCGATCCCCGGCCGCGGCCGCCGCAGGATTGTCTCCAGCAAGGCGGTCGTCCGGGCCGCGAAGGCGGTGTCGTCGCTCCAGACCACGCGGGCGCGGGTCAGGGCCATGAACTCCCAAGTGTCGGCCTGGGTGGCGTAATAGTCATCCAGGGCTGAAAGCCGCAGGGCCACCGGGCCCTTGGCCGCACCGGGCCGCAGCCGCATATCGACCTCATA
>NZ_JAUYTS010000131.1 GCF_030695085.1 Falsiroseomonas sp.
AATGACCTGTGCCTCTTGCGTCGGCCGCGTCGAGCGGGCGCTGATGGCCGTGCCGGGCGTGCTCGGCGCGAGCGTCAACCTGGCGACCGAGCGAGCCACGGTGCGCCATCTTGCCGGCCTCGCGCCTGACGCTTTGGTCGAGGCAGTGCGGCGCGCGGGCTACGCGGCACGCTCGGCCGGGGTGACGGAAGCCGTGGCCCGGGAAGAGGACGGGCGGGAACGGCGCGAGCGGGAGATTGCTGGATTGCGCCGCGCGACGATCCTCGCGGCGGCCCTGACGCTGCCGCTCTTCGTGCTGGAGATGGGCACGCATCTGGTGCCGGCCTTCCACCACTGGATCGCGATGACGGTAGGCACGCAGGCGTCCTGGATCGTGCAGTTCATCCTCGCCACCGCCGTGATGGCGGGACCGGGCTTGCGCTTCCATCGCGTGGGCTGGCCCAACCTGCTGCGTGGCGCGCCTGACATGAATTCGCTCGTGGCACTCGGCACCGGCGCTGCCTGGGCCTATTCCGTGGTTGCCACCTTCGCGCCGGCGCTGCTGCCGGCACAGGCACTGGCAGTGTATTATGAGGCCGCCGCGGTGATCGTGACGCTGATCCTGCTCGGCCGTTACCTGGAGGCCCGCAGCAAGGGCCGCACCTCCGAGGCGATCCGCCGACTGATGGGCCTGCAGCCCCGCACGGCGCGCATCGAGCGCGACGGCGAGGCGGTCGAGGTCGCCTTGGCCGAGCTGCGCGCCGGCGACGCCGTGCTGGTCCGCCCCGGCGAGCGCGTGCCGGTGGATGGCGCGGTGCTGGACGGTCGGTCCTACGTGGATGAGAGCATGGTGACGGGCGAACCGGTCCCCGTGGAGAAGTCCGCCGGTGCACAGGTCGTGGGCGGCACCGTCAACACGACGGGCGCCTTCCGCTTCCGCGCCACCGCAGTCGGCGCTGATACGGTGCTGGCGCAGATCGTGCGGATGGTCGAGGCCGCGCAGGGATCGAAGCTGCCGATCCAGGCCCTTGTGGACCGCGTGACCCTGTGGTTCGTGCCGGCCGTGATGGCGGTAGCCGCGCTGACCTTCCTCGCTTGGCTGATCTTCGGACCCGAGCCGGCACTGACCTTTGCGCTGGTCAATGCCGTCGCTGTGCTGATCATCGCATGTCCTTGCGCGATGGGGCTCGCCACGCCAACCTCGATCATGGTCGGCACCGGCCGCGCCGCAGAGATGGGTGTGCTGTTCCGCCGGGGCGAGGCGTTGCAGACCTTGCGCGAGGCGCGCGTGGTCGCGCTAGACAAGACCGGCACCTTGACCAGGGGACGGCCTGAGCTGACCGATCTCGTTGTGGCGCCGGGCTTCGAGGCCGATGCGATGCTGGCGCTCGTCGCCGCCGCCGAGGCACACTCCGAGCACCCGGTCGCGGCAGCGATCGTGCAGGCTGCGAAGGCGCGCGGGCTGGCCATTGGCGAGGCGGAGGGCTTCGAGGCAATGGCGGGCTTCGGCATCGCCGCAACCGTGGCGGGACAGCTGGTGACAGTCGGCGCGGACCGCTTCATGACCCGCAACGGCGTGGATGTATCCTCTTTCGCGGAGGTCGCGGCGCGGATGGGTGACGAGGGCAAGACGCCCCTCTATGCCGCCATCGACGGCCGCCTCGCCGCCGCCATCGCGGTAGCCGACCCGATCCGGGAGACAACGCCGGCCGCGATCGCAGCCCTGCACGCGCTCGGCCTCAAGATCGCAATGGTGACGGGCGACAACCGGCGCACCGCGGATGCCATTGCCCGCAGGCTCGGCATCGACGAAGTGGAGGCGGAGGTGCTGCCCGACGGTAAGGTCGCCGTGGTGCAGCGGCTGAAGGCGGGCGGTACGCGCAAGGTCGCCTTCGTCGGCGATGGCATCAACGATGCGCCGGCACTGGCCGCCGCGGATGTTGGGCTGGCCATCGGCACCGGCACGGACATCGCCATCGAAAGCGCCGATGTGGTGCTGATGTCAGGCGACCTGCGCGGCGTGCCGGATGCCATCGCCCTGAGCCAGGCGACGATCCGCAACATCCGCCAGAACCTGTTTTGGGCCTTTGCCTACAATGCCGCGCTGATTCCAGTGGCGGCGGGGGTGCTGTTTCCGGCCTTTGGCGTGCTGCTTTCGCCGATCCTGGCCGCGGTGGCCATGGGCCTGTCCAGCGTCTTCGTGCTCAGCAACGCGCTGCGGCTGCGAGGCTTCCGCGCCACAGCGCGCGGCGCCGGGGCATGAGGCACCGGCCCAGTGCGCTGGATCCGGATGATCCAGACGGTGCGGACACGGTCACAATCCGACAAAGTGTGTCGGGCACTACCGCACTGCCGTCGCCGACGTTACCAGGGGATGTCCTGCCGGCCTGTTGAAGAATTCACCGCAGGCCGGCTGACCCCAAACGAGGAGACGAACATGCTGGAACGAAACCTGGCGCGACCTCTGGCTCTGACGCTCCTGCTCGGCCTTGGTGTGGCAGCGTGCGCGCCTCAGCAGGGCACTTCGGGTGCAGCGGCGTCGAGCACCCCTGCCTCGTCCATGCAGGGCCACGACATGTCCAGCATGCAGGGCAGGGGAATGTCTGGAATGGACCACCAGGCGATGATGGCCCACTGTGCTCAGATGCGGCAGCAGCCCCAGCCGGGGGCGAGCCCGTCCGCCAGCATGCAGCAGATGATGGCGCAGTGCAGCCAGATGGAACGGTCGATGGGGTCGTCCCCGACTAGGTGACGCGGCCTTGTACTGACACTCGTCGTAGCATGTACGCCTGCATAGAAAGCGAGCCGCCAGTTAACCGGCGGCACTCCAATTCTATAAGGTAGGCGGCTACTCGGCCGCCATTCGCGCCGGGGCCTCGGTTGGCGCCGCAGTGACAGAAGGCACGCGCAGCAGGGATGGCGCCCATCCCTTGCCATCCAGCAAACCCGCCGCCGTATCGTCTATGTCGTCCTTTTGGCGCCGGCCAGCCCACGCGCGGCGGCCTCGCCGGCGCCCTGCCGGACCCCTCGACGATGAGCGCCTTCGGCACCCCGCGGCACCGCGCGCGGCGTGCCGGCGCCGGCCGGCGGGCGCGTCTGGCACCCGATGCAGGTGAAGCGCGTCGTCAATTCTGCTGGGGGTTAACGCGTTCCAGGGGGGCAAAGCGAATAAAGCCCTCACCATCTGAAACCCTCCTACATGGGAGGGGCGTTTCCTTTTCTTGGTCCACAACAGGAGAGGAAACCCTATGCACAAGTCCATCTTCCCGGTTGTCGCGCTGGCCGGGGTTCTGGTAACGGCGGGCGCCTTTGCCCAGGGCAGCCAGCAACCTCAAGGCGACACGATGCAGCAGATGCCGATGATGCAGGGCCAGGGCGGCATGATGATGGGCGGCTGCCCGATGATGCAGCGGATGGCCGCGATGGACACCCGCCTCCGGCAGCTTGAGGAGCGAGCGGGAATACCGACCCCGGCAACCCCGCCTAGCCGCTAACCGGCAAGGGGCGCGGGCGGAGGATTGCAGATGATGCACGGCGGGATGGAGGGGATGGGCTGGATGATGGGCGGCATGGGCCTGCTTGGGCTCATGCTGCTTGTCCTTCTCGTCCTTGGTATAGCGGCGCTCATCAAGTACCTCCGCCGGTGACCGTCTATCTGGAGCCTTGGCGCTCGCCCCCATCTCGAGGCCCCGGTCGCCTGACCCCTCCTCCGGCGGTGTCGGCACAGCGCACCTCGTCTTAGCGGAGCCTGCCGCACCTTATCGAGATCGAGGCGGCGCTGGAGCGACGTAGAGTTTGGTTCCGCTCCCTCACCGAGGCGATCGACGCCACCGCGTCCGGCGGCCGGCTTGTGTTCAACCTGGCCGAAGTTGCGCGGCGGCTTCTACGCCGCCAACGGCCGTTGGCTCGGGGGGGGGGGGTAGCTGCACACTCCGTTCGCTTCCGCCCCAGTCCCGTACGGCACCTGCTCAGCTGCCAGGACAATCCAGGCTGCACCTCGACACGGACTGGCTACTTTACGGCAAGCGCGCTTCCATGGGACGCATTGGTGCAGTGGCCATGCGCAAAGTCGGCCAGCGTCTCAATGATGCGGCACTCCCCAACCACCCCGCCCTCGCAGCTCGTCGCCATGCGGACCAGCTCGGCGCGGAGCGCCCCCAGCCTTTTAAGGCGCGCGTCGATTTCGGCGATCTGTGCGGTGGCCAGGGCATGCGCCCGCGTGCAGTCGGCATCGGGCTGGTCTGCAAGATCCAGAAGTGCCCTGATCGCGTCGCTCTCGAATCCCAGCTCTCGCGCATGGCGAATGAAACCGAGGCGGCGCAGATGTGCCGCGCCATAGGCACGGTGGCCGCCGGCGGTGCGGGCCGGCGGCGGCAGCCAGCCCTCCTGCTCATACCACCTGATCGTCGTCGCCTTGACGCCCGTGGCGCGGGAAAGGTCGCCGATGGCATAGGTCTCCATCATCCGCCTCCTTATCTGCGGGTTTCCAAGAATCGCGCGAAGGCGGCCAGAGCCTTGTCGCTTGCGTGGTGTTCCAGCCCCTCGGCATCTTCTTCAGCCGTTTCCGGGTCGAGCCCGACCGCGACCAGGAATCGCACCATGAGGTCATGCCGCGTCTTGGCGGCCGTCGCCATGGCCTGGCCGGCCTCGGTCAGGAAGAGCCCGCGATAGGGCTTCGTTTCCACCAGACCATCACGTTGCAGACGACCGATCGTCGCAGTGACGGTCGCCTGGGAGACGCCCATGCGGCGCGCGAGGTCGACAGCACGGGCTTCGTTCTCCTCCCGGAGAAGGTCGGCGATCAGTTCCACGTAATCCTCCGCAGTCGCGCTTCGATCTGCCTCGCGTTGGCGGGCGAAGCGGGCGGCGTGGTCGTCGGCAGGCGGAAGCGGCCGCTCCGCGGCAGGTTTGCGCATAAGAAATCGTTCATCCGGCTTGAGCCTCTTGATAGCCTCTATGGCATAATTTAGCCTAGGCTAACTTGTGGAGGCAGAGCATGAACCCGCCCTCGGACCATGCCGCCCAGATCAGCCCGCCAAGCCTGCCCGAGGTCCACCGCAGCGTGGCCGTACCCAACGCCGGCGGTTTCCTGCGCAAGCTCTTCGCCTTCATGGGGCCGGGCTACCTCGTGGCCGTCGGCTATATGGACCCGGGCAACTGGGCGACCTCGCTCGCTGGCGGATCCGCCTTCGGCTACACGCTGCTGTCCGTCGCGCTGACCTCCTCGCTGATGGCCATCCTGCTCCAGGCGCTCTGCGTGCGGATCGGCGTCGCGACGGGCCGGGACTTGGCGCAGCTCTGCCGCGACCGCTTCCCGAAGGCCGTGGCCTATCCGCTGTGGCTCTTTGCGGAGGTCGCGATCTGCGCCACGGACCTGGCCGAATTGATCGGCACCGCCATCGCGCTGGAACTGCTGTTCGGCATTCCCCTGCTCTACGGGGTGATGCTGACGGCGCTCGACGCCTTCCTGATCCTATGGTTGCAGAACAAGGGCGTACGCTGGCTTGAGGCATTGGTCTTTGGGTTGATCGCGCTGATCTTTGGCTGCTTCGCGGTGCAGATCGCGCTTTCGCAGCCGGAATGGGCGGCGGTCCTGAACGGCTACATCCCGGCCGCCTCGATCGTGACGAACCAGACGCAGCTCTACATTGCGATGGGAATCCTGGGTGCGACGGTGATGCCGCACAACCTGTATCTCCATACTGCCGTGGTGCAGTCGCGCGCCTGGAAGACCGATGAAGCGGGCAAGCGCGAGGCGATCAAGTTCGC
>NZ_JAUYTS010000150.1 GCF_030695085.1 Falsiroseomonas sp.
TTTCTGCCGGCGCTGTTGATCCCTGCGGTGACCGTGATCGCCGCGCTGTGGGGTGCGCAGCTTGGCGTTGGCGACTGGCGCCTGTTCGGGCCGGTGCAGACCACGCTGATCGGTTTAGGTGTCGGCTGCGCGCTCGCGCTACTCGCTGCTGCAGTGCTCACCCGCAGCTCGCCGATGGCGGCTGTATCGCATTCGCGCAGCCTGGTCGATGCGATCGGCTGGGCGGCCTTGCTGCCGCTGCTGCTGGCTACGCTGGGCAGCGTGTTCGCCGCGGCCGGCGTCGGTGAAGCGGTGGCCGAGGTGGTACGCGCGATGATTCCGGTGGAAAACCGCTTCGTGGTGGTACTCGCCTACGCGCTCGGCATGGCAGCCTTCACCATGGTCATGGGCAATGCTTTCGCGGCGTTTCCGGTCATGACCGCCGGCATCGGCCTGCCCCTGCTGGTGCAGATGCACGGCGCGGATGCCGCCTCGCTGGCGGCGATCGGCATGCTCTCGGGCTACTGCGGCACGCTGATGACGCCGATGGCGGCCAATTTCAACCTGGTGCCGGCGGCTCTGCTGGAACTGCGCGACCCGTATGCGGTCATTCGCGTGCAGATCCCCACCGCGCTGATGCTGCTGGCGGCGAATGTGACCCTGATGTATTTCATCGTCTTCCGCAACGTCGCCTGATTGGCAGCCCGCGTCTTTACAAGGGGTTAACCCCGACTCACGTGGCGGCGTCCAAGATGCTCCATCGCTGCTCCCCAGGAATTCGGCCCATGGCCCTGTCTCTCCGATGTGTTCGACGCCTGAGCGCCTTACTGCTGCCTGCCGCCCTGGTGCTGGCTGCCGGGGCCTCGGCGCAGTCGCGCGACCCGCTGGCCCTGCCCGACATGGGCTCGTCAGCGGGGCGCCTGATCACCCCGGCCGAGGAGTCGATGTACGGCGAGTACACCCGCCGCGAACTGCGCGCCTACGGCATGCTGCTGGAAGACCCGCTGCTGGACGAGTATCTGAGCGCGCTCGGCCAGCGCCTCGCGGGCGTCAGCGAGCGTCCACAGCAGGATTTCACCTTTTTCTGGCTGCGTTC
>NZ_JAUYTS010000169.1 GCF_030695085.1 Falsiroseomonas sp.
GGGTCGTCGACCACCGGCATGAAGAAGTCCGTGGTCGCCACCAGGGCCTGCTGGTCGTTCAGCCGCCAGACCGCGGCGTCGTCAGAGGTCTCGGTCCCGACCATGAGATCGGCGAAGGGCCCGGCCAGCGGCATGCCCTTCAGAATGTCACGCAGCACCGCCGGGGCCAGTTTGCAGCCGCAGCCGCCGCCGTGGGCGAGGGAGGTCAGGCGGGGTTCGGGCGTGGTCATGGCAAGGGCTTAGGGCCAAACCGCCTGCAGACTCAACACCGGCGCCGGGTCGACTGAACCGATCCCCTCGTCGCCCGTTCGGCCCGTGAACCGGAGACCGCCATGCCCATTCCCAAACTCGCGACCCTGATCGGCGGCGTGCTGCTCAGCAAGGGCGGGCGCCGCATGGCCGGACGCCACGCCGTCAAGCTGGCGCTGGCCACCCTGGCCTTCCAGCTGTGGCAGCAGCGGCAGGATGCGAAGCGCCCGGATCAGGGCCAGACTCAGGGCCAGGGCCGGTCGGCCCATCCCCGGCGGCGTTGGAGCGGCCGCCGGGTCTGAATTCGCTGGACCGACGCCGCGTCAACCGGGCCAACTGGCGGTCGCCACCAGCGGAGCCGCGGCCATGATCACCGTCCACCACCTCAACGACTCCCGCTCGCAGCGGGTGCTGTGGCTGCTGGAGGAGCTGGGCGCGCCCTATGAGGTCAGACGCTATCAGCGGGATGCGAAGACCATGCTGGCGCCGCCCGAACTGAAAGCCATCCATCCGCTGGGCAAGTCGCCGGTGCTGGACGACGGCGACGCCCGCGTGGCCGAAACGGGGGCGATCATCGAATATCTGCTGGAGACCCATCCCGCATCCGGCCTCAGGCCCGCCGCGGGCACGGCCGAGGCGCGGCGCTTCACCTACTGGCTGCACTATGCCGAGGGCTCGGCCATGACGCCCCTGCTGCTGAAGCTGATCTTCGGCGCCATCCCCGGTCGCGTCCCCTTCCTGGTCCGCGGCGTGGCCAGGGGCATCAGCAAGGGGATGAACACGGCCATGATCGATCCCCAGATCGCCGCCCACACCGCATACTGGGAGGCGGAACTGGGTCGGTCCGAATGGTTCGCCGGCGACGCCTTCTCGGCCGCCGACATCATGATGAGCTTCCCCGTCGAGGCGGCGGGCAGCCG
>NZ_JAUYTS010000177.1 GCF_030695085.1 Falsiroseomonas sp.
GTAGCCGCCTACAACTTCGGCCGCCGACTGAAGACCCTGCGCGGACTCACGCCCTACGAGTTCATCTGCAAGCAGTGGACCGCAGAGCCACAGCGGTTCAACGCCAACCCGCTCCACCAAACGCCAGGACTAAACATCTAGACGCGCTTCAGCACGAGATGTGCCGACAGGCCGGAGCATCCGGCCAGCGCGATCAGCACGCCCATGGCGAGCGCCGAGGTGCCGCCGAAGGCGCCGAGCACGGCGCCTGCCACGGCGCCGATGCCGAACTGGATGGTGCCCATCAGGGCCGAGGCGCTGCCCGCCATCCGGCCCATCGGCGCCATCGCCAGGGCCGAGGCCAGCGGCAGCACCGAGCCCATGAAGGCAAGATACAGGAAGAACGCCGCCAGCAGCGGCAGCAAACCGCCGTGCAGCACCGCGGCCGCCACGCCAAGCCCGGCCAGCGACAGCAGTGACAGCGCGCCCACCAGCAGCCTCGCGGGCTGCCGCCGGCGCACCAGCCGGGCGATGACCTGACTCGCCAGGATCAGCCCGAAGGCGTTGGCACCAAACGCCATGCCGTATTCCACCGGCCCCAGCCCATGCACCACCATCAGCAGGTTCGGCGAGCCGACGAGATAGGCGAACAGTCCCGCCATCGGCAGCGCACCGGCCAGCGCATGCGCCAGGAAGCGGCGATCCTTCAGCAGGCTGAGATAGACCAGCATCACCTGACCCAGACCGTCCTGCCGCCGCTGCGCCACCGGCAGGCTTTCCGGCAGCCACCGGTACATCACCAGCAGCGCCATCGCGCCATAGATCGCGAGCACCCAGAAAATGGCGCGCCAGCCGAGCCAGGCGAGCAGCCAGCCCCCTAGCATCGGCGCCAGGATCGGCGCCGCCCCCATCGCCAGCATCAGCATGGACATCATGCGGACGGCGCCACGCTCATCGCACAGGTCGCGCACCACGGCGCGCGCCACCACCACGCCGACGCAGCCGCCCAGCGCCTGCGCCAGCCGCAGCCAGACCAGCGCCTCGGCCGAAGCCGCCAGCGCGCAACCGACCGAGGCGAGCGTGAACACCACCATGCCGAGGAACAGCGGCAGCCGTCGCCCCACCCGGTCCGATAGCGGGCCGTAGAAAAGCTGACCGGCCGCCATGCCGAGCAGGAACACCGCCAACGTACGCTGGATGGCGGCAGGGCTTGCGCCCAATTCCGTGCCCATCGCCGGGAAGGCCGGCAGATACATGTCGATGCCGAGCGGCCCCAGGGCTGTCAGCGCGCCCAGCAAGGCGGCAAGGCGCCTGTAATGCTCCGGCATCCGGTGATCCGCCTTTGCTGCCATGCAGCATTTCGCCTAACCCCGCACGGCAACTGCGTCCAGTGCAGCGCGGTGCGGGGCCGCCATGCGGCACGGCGCCGTCTGCGCCGACTTAGCCCAGGAAAGCGGCACCCCGCCTGGGTGGTGACGAGGTTGCGCCCAGTGCGGAGGCATGTGTAGCCTTCCACTCGCGTAGCCCCGGTAAAGGCGGCACGCGGGGGGACGGGATTAGAATATGGCAACGGTCTCGGTGCGGCAGGCGCTCAAATCCTTTGGCACCACCCGCATCCTGCATGGCGTCGATGTGGAAATCGCGGATGGCGAATTCGTCGTCCTGGTCGGCCCATCCGGCTGCGGCAAATCAACGCTGCTTCGCATGATCGCGGGGCTTGAGAACATCAGCGGCGGCGAGATCGCCATCGATGGGCGCGTCGTGAACAACGTGCCGCCGAAGGACCGGGACATCGCGATGGTGTTCCAGAACTACGCGCTGTACCCGCACATGACGGTGCGCCAGAACATGGCGTTCTCCATGAAGCTGGCCAAGGCGCCGGCCGACATCATGGAGGCGGAGGTGCAGCGCGCCGCCAAGATCCTCGGCCTGGATGCGCTGCTCGACCGCTACCCGCGCCAGCTCTCGGGTGGGCAGCGGCAGCGCGTCGCGATGGGGCGCGCCATCGTCCGGCATCCGCAGGTGTTCCTGTTCGATGAGCCGCTGTCCAATCTCGACGCCAAGCTGCGCGTGCAGATGCGATCCGAGATCCGGGAATTGCAGCAACGCCTCGGCACCACGACCATCTACGTCACGCACGACCAGATCGAGGCGATGACCATGGCCGACCAGATCGTGGTGATGAATGGCGGGCGGATCGAGCAATCGGGCGCGCCGCTGGCGCTGTACGACAAGCCGGCCAATCTGTTCGTCGCCGGCTTCATCGGCAGCCCCGCGATGAACCTGCTGCCCGGCACCGTGACGGATCGCGGTTTCCGCATCCCGAGCGGCACGCTGCTGCCGCTGCCACCCCATGCACCCGCCAATGCCGCCACCTACGGCATTCGCCCGGAGCATATGAGCCTCTCGGAAGACGGCGTGGAAGGCACCATCGTGCTGGTGGAGCCGACCGGGTCGGAGACCCAGGTCACCCTGCGGTTTGGTGAGACGGTGCTCACCGGCGCCTTCCGGGAGCGTGTGCAGGGCCGCCCGGGCGACAAGCTGCGGGTGCTTCCCGATCTCGACCTGGTGCATCTTTTCGGACCGGATGGAGCGCGCCTGCCGAGCTGACGCCAAGAAAACACAAACAGGAGGAAACAAAGAAAAATGGCACATCTCATCACCCGTCGTGCGGCACTCGCGCTAAGCGGTGCCGCGGTCGTCGCAGGCCAGGCCGCCGCGCAGGGCAGCAGCCCGCGCGCCAGCGCCATCCCGACCCAGGCCGCCACCCCGCCCAACCTGCCCATCGAGCGCGGCGCCACGCTGCGGATGCTGCGCCCGGTGCGCTTCGTGCAGCCGGATGAGGAAGTGTTCCGCGCCAATTGCGCGCGCTTCACGCAGCAGACCGGCGTCGAGGTCCGCGTGGATTTCGTGGGGTGGGAGGACATCACCCAGCAGACCGCCGTCACCGCCAATACCGGCGCCGGGCCCGACCTGATCATTGGCTTCAACGAGGCGCCGCACATCTATTCCGACAAGCTGGTCGAGCTGACGGATGTGGCCGCCTATATCGGCCAGAAATACGGTGGCTGGAAGGCGATGGCGCAACGCTACGGCAAGCGCGCCAACAGCGAGGATTGGCTCGGCCTGCCCTTCGGCGCATCGGGCGGCCCGCTGGTGTGGCGGAAATCCTCGGTCAATGCAGCGGGCTTCGAAAAGCCGCCCGAGGACCATGCGAGCTTCCTGCGCCTGTGCCAGGCACTGAAAGCCGCCGGCAAGCCGGCCGGCTTCGCGCTGGGCAATGCGGTGGGCGACGGCAACGGCTTCGCGCAGTGGCTGGTCTGGTCCTTCGGCGGCTATCTGGTGGATGAGAACAACGAGGTCGCGATCAACAGCCGCGAGACCATCGCCTCCCTCGAATACCTGAAGGAGCTCTACGCCACCTTCATCCCTGGCACGATCGCCTGGGGCGACATCAGCAACAACCGCGCCTACTCCGCCGGCGAATGCCACCTGACGGCGAATGGCGTGTCGCTGTACTTCTCGCTGAAGAACGACCCGGCGATGCGGGCGATCGCCGATGACACGGAACACTCACTGCTGCCGAAGGGGCTGGCCGCGACCTCGCCGATGGCGGGGCTGACCTTGAACGCCATGGTGTTCAAGCACAGCCGCTTCCCGAATGCGTCGAAGGCGCTGCTCGCCTTCCTGCTGGAGACGGAGCAGTACGATCCGTGGCTGCAGGCCAATCTCGGCTACTGGTCGCAGCCGCTGAACGCCTATTCCAACAGCGCCGTGTGGGATTCGGATCCGAAGGTCTCGGTGTTCCGGGGCGTGATGGATACGACCTTCTACGCTGGCTACAAGGGGCCGATCAGCCAGGCCTCGGCGGCGGCGAATGCGGATTACGTCATGGTGCAGATGTGCGCCTCCGTCGCATCCGGCCAGGCCACGCCGCAGCAGGCGGCCGCCGAAGCCGAACGCCGCGCCCGCCGCTTCTTCCGCGCCCGCCGCTAGCCTGAACCCGCGGCGCCCGCATCACGCGGGCGCCGCTTCCCTTTCCAGGAAATTCCCATGTCCGCGACAACCGCCGCGCCGGTCTGGACCAAGATGCGCCCGAAACAGGGCGCGCTCTCGCGGCTGTTCGACTGGAAGCCGTTTCTTGCCTTCGTCTGCCTGCTGCCCGCCGTCGGGCTGCTGATGACCTTCCTGACCTATCCGCTTGGGCTCGGCATCTGGCTGGCCTTCACCGATACGACGATCGGTCGGGAGGGGATCTGGGTCGGGCTGGAGAACTTCATCTGGCTGATGGATGACCCGATCTTCTGGAGCGCCGTGTTCTTCAGCGTGTTCTACACGGGCGTCGCGACGATCGGGAAATTCGCGCTCGGACTGTGGCTGGCGCTGCTGCTGAACCAGCATGTGCCGTTCAAATCCATGCTGCGCGCCATCATCCTGCTGCCCTGGATCGTGCCGACCGTGCTGTCCGCCATCGCCTTCTGGTGGATCTACGACCCGCAATTCTCGATCATCTCCTATCTCTTCGTGGATGTGCTGGGCTGGCGCGACCAGAATATCGACTTCATCAACACCGCCTGGCCGGCGCGCTGGTCACTGATCGCCGCCAATATCTGGCGCGGCATCCCCTTCGTGGCGATCACCCTGCTGGCTGGGCTGCAGACCATCCCGCCCTCACTGTATGAGGCGGCGCTGCTGGACGGGGCGAGTGGCTGGCAGCGGTTCCGCTACATCACCTTCCCGATGCTGCTGCCGATCCTGGCCATCGTGATGACCTTCTCCATCATCTTCACCTTCACCGACTTCCAGCTGGTCTACGCGATCACGCGCGGCGGGCCGGTGAATTCGACACATCTGTTGGCCACACTGGCGTTCCAGCGCGGCATCCAGGGCGGGCAATTGGGCGAGGGTGCGGCGATCGCCGTCTCCATGATCCCGTTCCTCGTCTTCGCCACGCTGTTCAGCTACTACGGCCTGGCACGGCGCAAGTGGCAGCAGGGAGAGGGCAATGACTGAGGCCGCCGTGAACGCCCCCGAGGCGAAGTCCACCAACACATCCTCGGCGCAGCTGGAGACGATGGCCTGGGACAGCAAGTCCCGCCGCTTCGTGCTGCTCTATCTGCCGCTGTGCTGCTTCCTCATCATCCTGCTTTTCCCCTTCTACTGGATGACGGTGACGGCGTTCAAACCGAATGCCGAGCTGTACAACTTCGCCGAGCACAACCCGTTCTGGATCACCTCGCCGACGCTGGACCACATCCGGATGCTGCTGTTCGAGACGGCCTATCCGAGGTGGCTGTGGACGACGATGCTGGTTTCCGTCTGCGCCACCGTCCTGTCGCTGTTCGCCAGCGTGCTGGCCGCCTATGCCATCCAGCGGCTGCGCTTCAAGGGCAGCCAGTATGTCGGGCTGGCGATCTACCTGGCCTACCTGGTGCCGCCGTCGATCCTGTTCATCCCGCTGGCCACCATGGTGTTCCAGCTCGGCCTGTTCGACACGCCCTTCGCGCTGATCCTGACCTACCCGACCTTCCTGATCCCGTTCTGCACCTGGCTGCTGATTGGCTACTTCAAATCCATCCCCTTCGAGCTGGAGGAATGCGCGCTGATCGATGGCGCGACGCGGGTGCAGATCCTGTGGCAGATCACGCTGCCGCTGGCGGTGCCCGGGCTGATCTCCGCCGGTATCTTCAGCTTCACCCTGTCGTGGAACGAGTTCATCTACGCGCTGGCCTTCATCCAGAGCAGCGAGAACAAGACCGTGCCGGTGGCGATCCTGACGGAGCTGGTGACGGGTGACGTGTATCAGTGGGGCGCCTTGATGGCGGGGTCGCTGCTGGGGTCCCTGCCCGTCGCGATTTTCTATTCGTTCTTCGTGGACTACTACGTTTCGTCCCTGACCGGGGCCGTGAAGGAGTAGGCCCGGAACTGACTGGGCGGAGGGGCGCTTGGTGCAAGCCCCTCCGGAGTTGCCGCCATGCCGCTCAAGGCCATCGCCCTCAACTGCACGCTGAAATCCTACGCCAGCGAGACGTCCTCCACCGATGCCATGCTTGCGGTCGTCAACGCTGCCTTCGTGAAGCAGGGCGTGCTGGTCACCGAGACGGTCCGTGTCGCCGCGCTGAACATCAAGCCGGGCGTCACCTCGGATGAAGGCCCAGGCGATGACTGGCCGGCGCTAAGAACGAAGATCCTGGCCTGCGACATCCTGATCTTCGGCGGCCCCATCTGGCTCGGCGGTCCGAGCAGCGTCGCGAGGCGTGTGCTGGAGCGGATGGACGCCTTCATCTCCGAGACCGACGATAAGGGCCGCATGCCGAGCTACGGCAAGGTCGCCGTCACCGCCATCGTCGGCAATGAGGACGGCGCGCATGCCTCCGCCGCGCAGATTTACCAGGCGCTGGCCGATGTCGGCTGGACCATCCCGCCCTCGGCCAGTTGCTACTGGGTCGGAGAAGCGATGGGGGCGGTCGACTTCAAGGACCTGAACCCGGTGCCGGAAAAGACGCAGCAGACCGCCGCCATGATGGCCGCCACCGCGGCGCATCTGGCCGGGCTGCTGCAGGCCGCGCCCTATCCGGGGCAGCCCGAGGACTGAGCCGCTACAGCTTCTGGTTCAGCGCAGCGACGTAGCTGCGGTTATGCGTCGGCGTGATCCAGACCTCGTTGATCGTCACATGCTTCGGCAGGCAGGCGATGTAGCGGACCAGGTCGCCGACATCCTCGGACTGCACCATCTTCGCGCGCTCCTCCGTACTGACCGGGTTGGGGCGCTTGTCGAGGATCGGGGTGGCCACCTCCCCCGGCAGCAGCGCGCAGCTGCGGATGCCGTTGACGCATTCCTCCATGTTGATGGTGTGGCTCATCGCCACCACGCCGTGCTTCGCGGCCGTGTAGCCGGCGCCCGAGAGCATGGAGATGTTGCGCCCGGCCATGGAGGCGGTGTGGATCAGCACGCCATCCTTCTGCGGCCGCATCAGCGGCAGCGCCACCGTCACCGCATAGAAGGCGGAGGCGAGGTTGCCGCGCACCAGTTCATCCACCCCATCCGTATCCAGCACCGCCCAGCGCCGCGCCTGGATGTTCAGCCCGGCATTGTTCACCAGGATATCGAGCCGCCCGAATTTCTGTGCCAGGAAGGCGCCCAGGGCCTTCACCGCCGTCGCATCCATCATGTCCGCCGGCTGGACATGCGCCTTGCCGCCCTTCGCGGTGATGCGCGCGGCCACATCCTGAAGCGGCGCGCTGCGACGGCCGGTGAGCACCAGCTCCGCGCCTTCCTCCGCCAGCGCCAGGGCCGCAGCCTCGCCGATGCCGCTGCCAGCCCCCGTCACCCACGCCACCTTGCCTTGCAAACGCGCCATCTTCGCTTCTCCCTTGCTGTCATCACAGGTTAGCAGCGCCCCAGGCGCTTGTCGGCCCCCCACCTTGTCGGCCGGCAGCAACGCATGCGAGCCTGCACCCAACCAAAGGGGAAACACAGCATGTCCAAGCCGAGAATCCTGACGCCCGCAGGCGCATCCTTCACCACGGCCGGCGGCGGCTACGCGCTGGAGATGGAGGCGCTGGAGCGGCTCGGCGCGGAGATCGTGGAATGTCCCGCGACGGAGGAAGGCTTCATCGCCGCGGCGCCGGAGGCCGATGCGGTCTATGCCAAGGGGATGCGGATCTCGGACCGGATGATCAAGGCGCTCACCAAGGCCAAGGTCATCACCTGCGCCACCGTCGGCGTGGATTACGTGGATGTGGTGGCCGCCACCGCCCAGGGCATCGCCGTGACCAACTGCCCCGATACCTTCATCGAGGAAGTGGCCGACCACGCCATGATGCTGCTGCTGGCCACGCATCGCCGCTGCATCGAACAGGACCGCATGGTGCGCGAGGGCCGCTGGACGGAGGGCCGCCCGCAACTTTCAACCGTGCCACGGCTGATGGGCCAGACACTCGGCTTCGTCGCCTTCGGCCGCGTGGCGCGCCTGGTGGCGATGCGCGCCCGCGCCTTCGGCCTTCGCATGGTGGCCTATGACCCCTTCGTGGATGAGCTGACCATGTCTGCCCTCGGCGTGGTGCCTTGCAGCCTGGACGAGGTGCTGAAGCAGTCCGATTTCGTCTCCATGCACGCGCCGGCAACACCCGATACCGGCCACATGCTGACCACGCGCCACTTCGCAAAAATGAAGCCCAACGCCATCTTCATCAACACCGGCCGTGGGCCGACGGTGGATGAGGCGGCGCTGATCGAGGCGCTGCAATCGAAGCGCATTGCCGGCGCGGGCCTCGATGTGTTCGAGATCGAGCCGGTGAAGACCGACAACCCGCTGCTGGCCATGCCGCATGTCATCCTGTCCCCGCACAATGCCAGCGCGTCCGCCCGCTTCGATGAGGCGCGGAAGCGGCGTGCGGGGCAGGAGCTGGCACTGGTGCTTTCGGGGCGCTGGCCGATGTCCTGCGTGAACCCGACGGTGCTGCCGAATTCGGGGCTGCGGCGGTGGCAGCCCTATGCGATGGAGCGGGGGCCGAATAGCTGAGGGCACAGAGGTGCCGCGGGTCGCCATCATCGCGAACTGCCAAATGCGCCCGATGGCGGCGCTTTGCGAGGCTATCGGAGAGGCGGTGTCGGTCACCGGCGGTTTCGTCGTGCATCTGGCCAAGCGAGAGGATGAGGCTGCGGTCGAGGCGGCTTGCGCCAAAGCCGACCTTGTCTTTTCGCAGCTTGTTCTGGAGAGCTTCCCCCTGCCCTTCCTGCGCAGTGACAGGCTGCGCGCAGCGCATGGGGAAAAGGTCATCGTGTGGCCCAATCTGTTTTTCCGCGGCCAATGCCCCGACCTTTTCTACGCAACCGGCACAGACCGCCTCCGGCTGACCGGGCCACTCACGGAGTACCATCTGGCGTCGGTGCTGGAGGCTTGGCGCGCGGGCGATGGCGTCGATCGCACGGTGGCCCGGCTATCGGCAGGCGACTTCGACATTGCTGTCGATGCCGCCCGGATTTCGCTCGACCAGCTTCGGCAGAGAGAAACGGCCTGCGACGTCCGCGCCTCCGACATCATCGAAGCAGCCTGGCGTGAAGAGCATCTCTTCTTCACGTTCAACCATCCGCGCAGCCGGCTGCTGGATACGGTTGCGCACCGTCTTCTTGCTCAGGCCGGCGTTGCCGCAACCGGCAGACCTGCGTCTGGTTTCAGTGAGCCGTTGGGGCGGATCAGGCCGCCGCTCACGCCCGGCATGTGCCGACGCTTCGGTCTGGAATTCACCGATTCCCAGGCTGAGATCCGCGGCGTGCCGTATCCCGGCGGGGACGGTCCACCGATCACCTACGAGCTACCGGCCCTCGTTGCGGCGTTCTTTCGCGCCTATGACGGCCAGGCTGAGTTGGCACGCACAGCACGGTTGAGCTGACTGCTCAAGTCTCCTGCATCCTGTCGTGCATCCAGTGCACCAGTTCGAAGATGTGCTGGTCGTGGCGATTGGCCGCGGCGAAACGCGCGGCCAATGCGCCGCCCAGCGCCGCCTCCGCTTCCGCAACGCGCGCATCCAGTTCCGTATCGGATTTCGCCGTGGTGTTGGCGCGCACCACCTCGAAGGAAACCGGCCCGACCTGCCGCGACAGCAGCCGGGCAAAGACGGACATGGAAAAGGCGTAGGTCTCGACCAGCCCGATGAAGGGAAGCCGCGCGATGCTGGCGAGCGCCGCCATCAACTCCTCATCCGGCGGCGTCGCCGGTGGCACGAGCTTGTAGGTCTGGAAATTGCGGATCGACCGGTCGCCGGCGCGGTCGAGGAGGACGCGGACATAGCCCGCGAAATCCTCCTGCTTTGCCAGTCGTGACCCGAAGGTATCCGCCACCTGCTTTCGCTCGAATTCGTAGGCGGAGCGCGCGCGATCCAACGGATGGCGCAGCAATATGATGGGAAGGATGCGGACATCGCCCGGGACAAGAAAGGGGGGCCGGAAGGTATGCGATGACAACGCCAGCAGGGCGGGATCCGCCGCCAGGACCGCCGCCAGGTCGGCACCCGTCAAGTCGCGCCCCGCACCCTCCACGGCACGCCACCGGGCGCCGTAAGCCTGTTCGAGTGCAATATCCACGCTGGTTCCGGCGTTCTTGAACAGGTGGTGGTGTAGAATCAGGGTTCGCATTGCGCCCTCCGAACTCCATCGAACAGGGTTTGTAACCGGCCGGCAAGGCATCACCCCTGGGTTTAGGTCGTTGCCAGATGTATAACCTGTAGTTAGGTTGCGAGGTGCTTTATCGCGGGACTTCATGCAGTCACGAACCGGCCCCCTCTACCGTCTCGGCGCGAGCCTGGGCTTCGATCCGGCCGGCAGCGGCAACAAATTGCTGGCTTCCGGCTGGTCCGAGCCTGACCCCTCGGGCTTCGTCTGGTCGGATGGGCCGGAGGCGCTGCTGCTGTTCTCCATCGCCACCCCGGCCCGCGACGTGGCCTGCCAGATGGAGGTGATGCCCTTCATCGTACCCGGGGTCGTCGATGTCCAAAGGCTCGAGATTTTCTTCAATCATTTCCGGGTCGGCTATGCCGAACTTCGCGAGGGGCGGCAGACCGTGGATGTGTATCTGCCGAGGGAATTGTTCATGCTGCGTGTCGCGGCGCTGAACCTGCACCTGCCGGATGGGCGGTCGCCCGCCGATCTCGGCCTCAGCGCGGATCGGCGGCGGCTTGGCCTGGCGCTGTGGTCGCTGCAGATCAGCCCGGTCACATGAGGCCCCGCGCGTGAACAAAGCCGTCCCCCCCGCCCGCCGCAGCCGTAGCGCGCCCGAACCAGCGGCACCCGAACCGGCTGCACCAGCGCCGGCCACGCCGGACGCCGCGCTCGCCGCGCCACGCCCGCATGGCGTGGTGGAAGGCTGGACCGAACATGCCGTCTGGGGCTGGGCGCAGGACCCGGCGCGGCCGCATGAGCCGGTTGCGGTGGAATTGTGGGATGGCGACCAGCTCATCCTGCGACTGCGCGCCGATGTCTATCGCCCCGACGTGCCGGCGGGCGATCAGCCAGGCAGCATCTGCGGCTTCAGCCTTCCCTTGCCGCAGCACCTGCTGACCGCGCCGCGGCATGTGCTGCATGTCCGCGTCGCCGGGCAGGAGGAGGATCTGGCGAATTCGCCGATGATCGTGGAGGCGGAGCGGCCGCCGATCGGCTGGGATGATTTCCTGAACCTGCTGCCGCTGGTCGAATCGCGCGCCGCCGCGGCTACCACCGCGGTGCAGATGAAGGAATTGCTTGGCCCGGTGATGGGCACGCTCGGCCGGCTGCTGCCGCGGTTCCTCGAGATCGCGGAACAGGGCGGCGAGGCGCGGGCGGATGCGACGCTGGACCTGGCGTTCTCATACTCCGACCGGCTTGGCGAATTGCTGCAGGACTTCACCGCACGATACCCGCTGCTGGCCTTCCCGGAGAGTAATGCGCCGGAGGTCAGCGTCGTCATCCCGGTCTATGGCAAGTTTGCCTATACCTACCAATGCCTCGCCTCCATGCTGAAGGCGCTGCCCACCACACCCTTCGAGGTGATCGTGGTGGATGACTGTTCCCCGGACGAGACGCTGTTCCTGCCGAGCGTCACCTCCGGCGCGGTGCGCTACCTTCGCAATGCGCGCAACGGCGGCTTCATCGCCTCCTGCAACGCCGGGGCGGCGGCCGCGCAGGGGCGCTACCTGCTGTTCCTGAACAACGACACAGAACTGCGCGAAGGCTGGCTGGATGCGCTGCACGCCACCTTCGCGCTGCGGCCGGATGCCGGGCTGGTCGGGTCCAAGCTACTGTTCCCGAATGGCTCCGTGCAGGAAGCCGGCGGCATCATCTGGCGGCTGGGCGATGGCTGGAACTATGGCCGCGGCGCGCAGGCGGATGACCCGCGGCTGAACTATCTGCGGGAGGCGGACTACATCTCCGGCGCCTCCATCATGGTGCCGAAGGCGCTGTTCGATGAACTCGGCGGCTTCGATACGCATTACAGCCCGGCCTATTACGAGGACACGGACCTCGCCTTCCGCATCCGCAGGCACGGGCTGCGCTGCTACTACCAGCCGCTGTCGGAAGTGGTGCACCATGAAGGCATCACCTCCGGCACCGATGTGCAGGGCACCGGCGCCAAGCGCTACCAGCTTCTCAATGGCCGGAAATTCTTCGACCGCTGGCGTGCCACGCTGGCGCAGCACCGGCTGAATGGGCAGGAGCCGGAGCTGGAGAAGGAACGCGGCGTGACCCGCCGCATCCTGTTCATCGATGAGACCACGCCGACACCGGATGAGGATGCCGGGTCGGTCGCAGCCGTCGCCCATATCCAGGCGATGCAGCGGCTGGGCGCCAAGGTCACCTTCGTGCCGTCGGACAACATGGCGCATCTCGGCGCCATCACGCAGGCCCTCCAGCGTATCGGCGTGGAATGCCTGCACGCGCCCTGGTATTGGTCCGTCGAGGAAGTGGTCCGCAAGCGCGGCGCGGAATTCGACGCGGTCTACCTGCACCGCTACGTCAATGCCTTCAAATATGCCGGCGTGCTGCGGGCGGCCATGCCGCATGCGAAGCTGATCTATTCGGTGGCGGATATCCACCATCTGCGCCTGGAGCGGGAGGCACAGGTCACCGGTTCAGCCGAGGTCGCGCAGAACGCCGTGGCGCTGAAGACGCGCGAATTGCAGGCGCTGGGCACGGTGGACCAGGTGATCGTCCATTCGGCCTATGAGGGCAGCTACCTGGCCGGCATGGTGGATGAGGCGCAGCTGAACATCATCCCCTGGGTGGTGCCCTGCCGCCCCAGCGACGCGCCCTTCGCGGCGCGCAATGGCATTACCTTCCTTGGCGGCTACCGGCATCCGCCGAATGTGGATGCGGTGGAGTATTTCGTCCGCGACGTGATGCCGCATCTGCGGGAACTGGTGCCGGGCGTGGTCTTCCGCATCGCCGGATCGCACATGCCGGAACACTTCCACGAATTGGCGGCGCCGGATGTTGTGCTGGAGGGCTTCATCCCGGATCTCCAGCCTTTTTTCGCGCAGCAGAGGCTCATGGTCGCGCCGCTGCGCTACGGCGCGGGGGTGAAGGGCAAGGTGTTCGAAAGCCTGTCCCGCGGCCTGCCCTGCATCGCCAGCAGCGTTGCGGCGGAGGGGATGGGGCTGCTGGATGGGGAGGAAATCGCGGTGGCCGACGACCCGCGCGCCATCGCGGAGGCGGTCGCCTGGCTGTACCAGGACGAGGCCGCCTGGACGCGGCTTCAGCAGGGCGGGCTCGCCTATATCGAACGCACCTGCTCCGAACATGCGGTAACCGCACGCTTCGCCACCCTGTTCGCGCGGCTTCAGGCAGGCTGATCCGGCGCATCCTCGCCAGGGGTTGTGGGCGCCCCGGTTCCCCCTCGCCCCGCCCTGTGCCACCTTCCGCCCAAGCCCGTGACGTGGGCCAAGACGCATCAGGAGACGCGCATGTATCCGGATACCCAGCTTTTCATCGACGGCACCTGGCGCGCCGCGCGCGGCGGCCGCAGCATTCCCGTGCTGAATCCGGCGACCGAGGAGGTCATCGGCCAGGTCGCCCATGCCACCACCGACGACCTGGATGAGGCGCTGGAGGCTGCCGCCCGCGGCTTTGCCACCTGGAAGAAGGTCTCCGCCTTCGATCGCTCCAAGCTGATGCGCAAGGCGGCCGACATCTTCCGCTCTCGCGCCGACGCCATCGCGCATATGATGACGCTGGAGCAGGGCAAGCCGCTGGCCGAGGCCCGCATGGAGGTAATGGCGGGCGCCGACGTCATCGACTGGTTCGCCGAGGAAGCCCGCCGCGCCTATGGCCGCGTCATCCCGGCCCGCGCCGAGGGTGTGTACCAGCTTGTGGTGAAGGAACCGGTCGGCCCCGTTGCCGCCTTCACGCCGTGGAACTTCCCGATCAACCAGGTGGTCCGCAAGCTGTCCGCGGCCCTGGCCACCGGCTGCTCCATCATCGTCAAGGCACCGGAGGAGACCCCGGCCTCGCCGGCCGAGCTGATCCGCGCCTTCGCCGATGCCGGCCTGCCGAAGGGCGTCGCCAACCTGGTCTATGGCGTGCCGTCCGAGATCAGCGAATACCTGATCCCGCACCCGATCATTCGCAAGGTGACCTTCACCGGCTCCACCCCCATCGGCAAGATGCTCTCGGCGCTGGCCGGCCAGCACATGAAGCGGGTGACGATGGAATTGGGCGGCCATGCGCCAGCCATCGTGTTCGACGATGCGGATCTGGAACTGGCGGCGAAGACGCTGGCCGGGGCCAAGTTCCGCAACGCCGGGCAGGTCTGCGTCTCCCCCACCCGCTTCCTGGTGCAGCAGAAGTCCTACCCGGAATTCGTCGAGCGCTTCACCGCCCATGCCAAGGGCCTGAAGGTTGGCGCCGGCATGGATGCCGACACGCAGATGGGCCCGCTGGCGCATGAGCGGCGCGTGCCCTGGGTCGAGGAACTGGTGGCCGATGCCCGCCAGCGCGGCGCGGAGGTTCATACGGGCGGCGGGCGCCTGGGCAACAAGGGCTATTTCTACCAGCCCACGGTGCTGACCGGCGTCGGTAAGGATGCCCGCATGATGAATGAGGAGCCGTTCGGCCCCGTCGCCATGATCGCGCCGTTCAGCGATCTCGATGAGGTGGTGGACGAGGCGAATCGCCTGCCCTTCGGCTTGGCCGCCTATGCCTTCACGCGCAGCGCCAAGACGGCGAATGCGGTCGCGTCCCGGGTCGAGTCGGGGATGATGACGATCAACCACCTGGGGCTCGCGCTGCCGGAAGTGCCCTTCGGCGGCATGAAGGACAGCGGCTACGGCTCCGAAGGTGGGTCGGAAGCGATCGAGGCCTATCTGAACACGAAGTTCGTCAGCCAGGCCGGGCTCTAGCGCAAAAGCCGCGGGGGGCGCGCCCCCCGCGGCAGCTTGGGTCAGGCCTTGGCGGCCTTGCGCTTGGCCTTCTTCACGCCGGCCAGCGCAGATTCCTTCAGCGCCTTGCTGGCCTTGAAGCGCACAGTCGCGCCGGCCTTCACGGCCACCTTCTCACCGGTGCGCGGGTTCAGCGCGCTGCGCTTCGCCGTCTCGCGCACACTGAAGGCGCCGAAATCGGGAATGGTGAAGCGCCCGTTCTGGACGATTTCGCCCTTGATGGCGGCGATGATGTCCGCGGCCAGCCGGCCGGCGGCGTTGGCCGGCATTTCGGTGGACTTGACGATGACGTCCGTCAGAAACTTCTTTGACATGCGCTGGCTCCTTGCGAGTTCGGTCGCATAGCCGGAACCGGCGCAAATGTCAGCGTGCGATTCGCGGAAAGCGCGCGGTTTCGCAAAGCCCTTGCACTCAGCGGCGCCGGATGAAGACCGCCACCGGCAGGTCGCGCAGCGCTTGCGCGACGTCGAGGCTGCCGGATGGCCGCGCCGCCTGTCCTGTCAGCAGGTCTTGCCAATCCGTGACCGGCCCCGGCCAGTCGAGCGTCGTGCCCTCCCACGCCTGGTCGCCGGCGAATCGCGCGGCCACCACGCGCAACTCGGCATCGCCATGCTGGCGCGCGAAGCCGCAGATCCGTGGCCCGGCCGCGCCGCTGGCTTCCAGCTTCTGGTAGGTGCCGCGGGCATACAACGCCGGCTCCGCGGCCCGATGGGCCAGCAGCGTCGTCGTCAGGGCCAGCTTAAGCCGCCCGTCGCGCCAATCCGCCGCCATGGCCCGGATCGCCGCCGCCCGGTCCTGTTGCAGCGCCACCTCCACCTCGGCCAGCGCCGTCTCCCGCCTTGCGTAGTCCACCGGGCGCCGGTTGTCCGGATCGACCAGGCTGAGATCCCACATCTCCGCCCCCTGGTAGATGTCCGGCACCCCCGGCAGGGTCAGCTTCAGCGCCGTCTGCACCAGGCTGCCCCGCAGGCCGAGCCGCGCGACACGTTCCTGGAAGGGCAGGAAGGCGGCCAGGAAAGGCTGGCTGCACAGCGCGTGCCGGACGAAATCCAGCGTCGCGGATTCATAGCCGGCATCCGGGGAGGCCCAGTTGGAATGGCGCTTGGCCTCGCGCATGGATTTCACCATGGCGCCCTCCAGCCGCTCCGCCATCGCCTCCGCGCCCCCCTCGGCCGGCCAGGCGCCGAGGAGCAGCTGGTAAAACAGGTATTCGTCGTTGTGATCCGGCGGACCCATGCCATGCGAGGCTCGCAGGATGCGGGACCATTCCTGCACGCGGGTCGCCCATTCCTCCGGCATGCCAGCCAGCGCCAGCAGCCGCATGCGTGTATCCTCGCCGCGCTTGGTGTCGTGGGTGGAGGTGGAGAGCATGGCCTGCGGCCAGTGCGCCGCGCGGTCGGCATTGGCGGTGTGGAATTCCGCCAGCGTCACGCCGAAATGGTCGGGGTGCCCGCCCACCTCGTTCAGCGCGACCAGGCGGTTGTAGCGGTAGAAGGCGGTATCCTCGAGGCCCTTGGCCATGATCGGGCCGCTGTATTGCTGCACCTTCATCGCCAGGCGCTGCACGGTATGGCGGGCGAATCCACTGCGCGGCTGCGCCACGAGATCGGTGGTCAGCAGCCGGTGCAGGAAGTCGAAGACGCTCGGGTCGAGATCCGGCTCCTGCCGCCGCGCGGCGGCGATGGCGGCGTCGATCTCCTGGCGGTCCGCATCCGTGGGCGGCCCTTCCGCGTCCACATAGGTGCGATAGACGGCGAAGCCCGCGACGCTGGCGCAGAGGCCGCGGGAGAGGATGTTGCGGGTGAAATCAGCCGTGCCGGGGGTCTGCTGCGCGATGCGCGCGGCCTCCCTGGCCAGCATGGCCAGCTCGCCGGCCATCTCGTTCCGCATGATCCGCAGCTTGCAGTCGAGCACGATGGCATCGAAATCCTGCTCCGCGCCGGTGAATTCGGCGTAGAGGCGCGTCAACGCCGCCTCGCCTTCCGGATCGGCCAGCAGGCCCATCACCAGGTTGGCGAATTCATAGCCGGTGGTGCCCTGAACCGGCCAATCCGCGCGCAGCGGTTCGTGCCGCGCCAGGATCTTCTCCACCACCAGGTAGAAGGGTGCGGGCGCGGCCTGCCGCAGCTTCAGCAGGTAGCCCTTCGGGTCGAGCAGCCCGTCCACATGGTCGATCCGCAGCCCGTCCAGCGTGCCATCCGCCAGCAGCGCGAAGACCAGGCGATGGGCGTGGTCGAACAGCTCCGGCAGTTCCATCCGCAGGCCGGCAAGCTCGTTGATGTTGAAGAACCGGCGGTAGTTGATGTCGTCCGCCGCGACGCGGAAATGCGCCGCGCGCCAATGCTGGTCGCGGATCAGCGCATCCAGCGCCACCTTGTCCGCGTTCAGCCTGGCCACCGCCCGCTGCACGGCAGCTTGCAGCGCCGCATCCCGGGCGACCAGCGCGGCCAGATCCGCCTTCAGGTCGCGGGCGCGTGCCGCCACGCGCGGGCGCCAGTCCGGCAGGCCGGCAAAGGCATCGCCCAGGCGTTCAAGCGCCGTATCGGCATCGCCCAGCACCCGGCCGTAATGCAGCGGGCAGATCGGCAGCTTGTGTGTGTCATAGGCCCAGACGGCAAAGCTGCCGGCCGCGGCGTCGAAGCGCAGCTCAAGCTGGCCGGCTTCCAGCACCGCGCCATACTGGTCCCCCAGGAAGGGCACCAGCAGCCGCCCCTGCTGCCAGTCGATGTCGAGCCAGCCGGCGAAGTCCGATGCCTCCCCCCATTCCAGCACATCGAGCCACCACGGGTTGTCGGCGCCGCCGACGCCTATGTGGTTCGGCACGAAATCCAGGATCTGGCCCAGGCCATTCGCCTTGAAGGCCGCCGCCATGGCGCGGAAATCGGCCTCGGTGCCCAGTTCGGGGTTCAGCGCGGTGTGGTCCACGATGTCATAGCCATGCGTGCTGCCAGGCCGCGCCTTCAACCAGGGCGAGGCATAGACATGGCTGATGCCCAGCCGCGCCAGATAGGGCGCGAGGCGGGCCGCATCGGCGAAGCGGAAGCCGGCGTGGAATTGCAGGCGATAGGTGGCGCGCGGCATCACGGCGTCGGTCATGCGGGGTCCTCGATCGACCAGCGCGTGCTCCAGGGGCCAACGCCCTGCCCTTCCTGCCAGATCACGCGGCCGGCTTCCGGATTGCCGGAGATGGCTGGGTCGGCGATTGCTGTATCGGACAGGTTGGCACGCAGGCGCAGCGTGCCGCCAGCTTCCAGGGACCACATGATCTCCACAGCCCCGGGCGCCAGCACCCGCCAGCTGCCGCCGCGCCGGATACCGGGCAGGCGCGGGATGATCTCGGCGTGGCGCACCGCCAGGATGGCGCGGTGCCAGGCGAGCGTCTCGGCGTGATCGGGCTTCGCCATGTCTTCCCATCCCAGCTTCGCGCTGGCGAAGGTGCCCTCGGCCAGCGGGTCCGGGATGCGCTCACGCGTCACGGGGTCGGCGAATTCGGGAAAGCGGGCGAATTCGGCGCGGCGGCCCTCGCGCACGGCATCGGCCAGGTCCGGGCCGAAATCGCAGAAGAAGGGAAAGGGCTGCGCCGCGGCCCATTCCTCGCCCATGAACAGCATCGGGATCTGCGGCAGCAGCAGCGCGACGGAGGCCACGGCCCGCAGCGCCGCCTTCGGCGCGATATGCGAAAGCCGGTCGCCGAAGGCACGATTACCGATCTGATCGTGGTTCTGCAGGAAGGCGATGAAGGCGGTGGGCGGCAGGCCGGCGCTCGGCTCGCCGCGGGGATGGCCGCGATAGGGCATCATCTGGCCCTGGAAGGCGAAGCCCTCCGCCAGGGCGCGGCCGAGCAGTTCGGTGTTGCCCTGGTAGTCCGCGTAATAGCCGCTGCGTTCCCCGGTGGCGGCGACGTGCAGCACGTGATGCGCGTCGTCATTCCACTGCGCCGTGTAATGCTGTGGCACCAGGCGCCCGGCCTGGTTCTCCTCATTCTCCAGCACCAGGTGCACGTGGCGCCCCGGCACCGCGGCGCGCACCCGTTCGGCGAGCTCGTCCAGAACATGGCGCGGGCTGTCGTCCAGGATCGCATGCACCGCATCCAGCCGCAGGCCGTCGAGGTGGAATTCCTCGATCCAGTACAGCGCATTATGGATGAAGTAGTCGCGCACCGGCGCGGAATCCGGCCCGTCGAAGTTCAGCGCCGCGCCCCATGGCGTGCTGTGGCGGTCGGTGAAGGCCTGCGGCGCGATGGCGTGGAGGTAGGCACCCTCCGGTCCGAAATGGTTGTAGACCACGTCCAGCAGGACCATCAGGCCGAGGCCGTGGGCGGCCTGCACCAGCGCCTTCAGATCCTCCGGCCGGCCATAGCTGGCATCGGGCGCGAAGGGCAACACGCCGTCATAGCCCCAGTTCCGGCCGCCGGGAAAATCCGCCACCGGCATGATCTGCAACGCGGTGACGCCGAGCGCGGCCAGATGTGGCAGCCGCTCGATCGCGGCGCGGAAGCTGCCTTCCGGCGTGAAGGCGCCGATATGCAGCTCATATACCACCGCCTCCGCCCAGGGACGCCCACGCCAGGCGGCATCGGTCCAGCGATGCGCGGCGGGGTCCACCACCTCGCTCGGCCCATGCACATCCTCGGGCTGGTGCCGCGAGGCCGGGTCGGGCACGCGCAACCCATCCGGCAGCACGAAGCGGTAGCGGGTGCCGGCACCAGCCAGGGCCACATCCAGCCCGTGCCAGCCGCCCGGCTCCTGCCGCATCGGCTGCGGCGGGGTACCGTCACATTCCAGGCCGACCCGGTCATGTGCCGGCGCCCAGAGGCGAAAGCGAACGCCGCCGCCGGGCAGCAGGGTGGCGCCAAACGGCATGGCATGGGCACGATGGGCGAAGGTCATGCGCCGCAAACCGGCCGCAGCCGCGTTCGTTCCATCGGGCGCCGAAAAATTCCCGCACCGGGTCGAAGGGAACGTCCAGCGCGGTAAAGTGTTGTCTGCGTTCTGGATCGTGTTCCAATTTGGCACGTCGCGGCAGATGAGGATGGTTGATGCGGATACGTAGTTTGGTGGCATCGCCGCAGATGATGCGGCGGTCGCGCATCCGTGAGGGCCTGCCCTTTCCACTCGGCGCCAACTGGGACGGTCTGGGTGTGAATTTCGCGCTGTTCTCGGCCAACGCCACCAAGGTCGAGCTGTGCCTGTACGACGATACCGGCAATACGGAGCTGGAGCGGATCGAGCTGCCGGAATACACGGATGAGGTCTGGCACGGCTACCTGCCGGATGCGCGTCCCGGCACCATCTACGGCTATCGCGTGCACGGCCCGCATGCGCCCGATGCCGGGCATCGGTTCAACCCGAACAAGCTGCTGCTCGACCCCTATGCGCGGGCCATCGTCGGCGACCTGACCTGGGGCCCGGAATGCTTCGGCTATGAGCTGGAGACGGGCGATGATCTCAGCTTCGACACGCGCGACAGCGGCCCGCTCGTGCCGAAATGCCGCGTCATCGACCCGGCCTTTACCTGGGGACGCGAACGCGCCCCTTCGGTGCCCTGGGACCGCACCGTAGTCTATGAGACGCATGTGAAGGGCTTCACGAAAAGCCACCCGACCCTGCCGGAGGATATGCGCGGCACCTATTCCGGCCTCGCGGCGCCGGAGGTCGTGAATTATCTGCGCGGCCTCGGCGTGACGGCGGTGGAGCTGTTGCCGATCCACACCTTCCTGAATGACCAGTTCCTGCTGGACAAGGGGCTGACCAATTACTGGGGCTACAACACCATCTCCTTCTTCGCGCCGGCACGTCGCTACGCGCGCAACACGGCCTTTGCCTTTTCCGAGTTCAAGGAGATGGTGGCAAGACTGCATGACGCCGGGCTCGAGGTGATTCTGGACGTGGTCTACAACCACACGGCGGAGGGCAATGAGAAGGGCCCGATGCTGTCCTTCAAGGGCATCGACAACGCCAACTACTACCGCCTTCTGCCCGGCCGGCCGCGCTACTACATCAATGATACCGGAACCGGGAACACGCTCAACCTGTCGCATCCGCGTGTGCTGCAGATGGTGAATGACAGCCTGCGCTACTGGGCGACCGAGATGCGCGTCGATGGCTTCCGCTTCGACCTGGCCACCATTCTGGGACGTGAGGAGCATGGCTTCGACGAGGGCGGCGGCTTCCTCGACAGTTGCCGCCAGGACCCGGTGCTGTCCCGCGTGAAGCTGATCGCCGAGCCATGGGATTGCGGCCCCGGCGGCTACCAGGTGGGTGGCTTCCCACCCGGCTGGGCCGAGTGGAACGACCGTTTCCGCGACACCGTCCGCGCCTTCTGGAAGGGCGATGAGGGCAAGACCAATGATCTGGCCTGCCGGCTCTCCGCCTCCGGCGACCTGTTCGACCGGCGTGGACGCAAGCCGTGGTCCAGCGTGAACTTCATCACCGCGCATGATGGTTTCACGCTGCATGATTTGGTCAGCTACAACGACAAGCACAATGCGGCGAATGGCGAGGGCGGGCACGACGGCCACGACCATAATCTGTCCTGGAACCACGGTGCCGAAGGCCCGACCGACGACCCCGAGATCATCGCGCTGCGGGAACGCCAGAAGCGCAACATGCTGGCAACCCTGCTGCTGGCCCAGGGCACGCCGATGCTGCTGGCGGGTGACGAATTCGGCCATTCGCAGCAGGGCAACAACAACGTCTATTGCCAGGACAATGCCACCACCTGGCTGGACTGGGCCGGCATCGGTGCGCATGGGCGGGAACTGGCCGCCTTCACCCGCAAGCTGATCGCGCTGCGGCAGAACTTCCCGGTGCTGCGCCGCGCCCGCTTCCTGAATGGGAAGCTGGACGATGATCTCGGCATCAAGGATGTCACCTGGCTCACCCCCTCCGGCACCGAGATGGAGGATGGGCACTGGGATGATTCCAACGCGCGCTGCTTCGGCATGCTGCTGGATGGCCGCGCCCAGGCCACCCGCATCCGCCGCCCGGCCGGTGACGCCACGCTGCTTCTGGTGCTGAACGCGCATCACGACGCGGTTGAATTCTCGCTGCCGGAACCGCCGGCCGGCCAGCATTGGCTGCTGCTGGTGGATACCAACAAGCCGGCGCTGGATGAGCCGGAGCCGTTCGAATTCGGCCATCCCTATCTGGTCACCGGCCGGTCCCTGCTGCTGCTGGTGCTGCATCCGGAGGCCGGTGGCCTCGCCATTCTCACTGCCGCGCGCACCGCCCTGCTGGCCGGCGCGACCCCGCCGCCCCTGCCATCGGAGGAGTGAGGCGGACCGCCCTGGGTTCAGGCGCGCGCCGTCGCGCGGCTCAATCCACGAACAGATGCAGCTCCGGCGGAAGCGGCCGGGGTGCCGCGCCGGGACGGTGCAGATCCTCCAGCACAGCCAGCGCCCGCGGCAATGCGGCAGGCGCGAAGGGCTTGGCGAGGCAGGCGCGGGCGCCGCTGTCTTCCATCTCCTGCCGCCAGCTGGGGGCGTTGCCGGTGGCGTAGAGCACCTGCACGCCGCCCGCCGCGAGCGCCCGCCCGACCGTCAGACCGCTGCCACCGCGCCCGAGATCGAGATCCACCACGGCGAAGTCCGGCGCATGCTCTGCCGCGAGGCGCAGCGCGGCGGCCTCCGTCGCCGCGGTGCCGCAGACGTGGAAACCCTCGTCCCTCAGCGCATCCTCGGCCGCCATCGCGACCAGGGTCTCATCTTCCACCACCAGGACGCTGCGCGACTGGCTGGTCGGCATGATCTCTACCTCCCGCGGTTCAACCCCACTGCAACGGCAAAGCCCATCTCGGGTTGCGGATCAGGCCTCCAGCAGCCAGACGGAGAACATCTCCGCCGGATCGGACCACATGGTGGCGCCGCGCCAGCCGGCGGCGCCGGCAATCTGGCGCAGCCGCTCGGGGCGGTATTTGTGGCTGCTCTCGGTATGGATGGTTTCGCCCCGGGCGAAGTCGAACACCCGCCCGGCCACCCGCACCCTTTGCGGGCGGCGGGCGACCAGATGCATCTCGATACGCTCAAGCCCGGGATTCCAGCGCGCAGCATGGTGGAAGGCACCAGGGTCGAAATCCGCCCCGGCTTCCCGGTTCAGCCGGGTCAGCAGGTTCAGGTTGAAGGCGGCGGTGACGCCGGCGGCATCATCATAGGCCGCCTCGAGGATTGCCTCCTCCTTCACCAGATCGGCGCCCAGCAGCATGCGGGCGCCGCGGCCCAGCGTGGCGCGGGCGCGGGCCAGGAAGGCCACGGCCTCCGGCGGCTCGAAATTGCCGATGGTGGAGCCGGAGAAGAAGCCCAGCCGCGCGGCGCTGCCGCCGCCATGGGCCGGCAGGTCGAAGGCCCGGGTGAAATCCGCCACCACCGGGCGCACCGGCAGGTCGGGGAAGGCGGTGGAGACCCGCGCCGCCACCGCATCCAGCCATTCCGGCGCGATATCCACCGGCAGATAGGCGCAGGGTGCTTCCAGCGCGCGCAGCAACTGCACCGCCTTGGCGCCATCGCCGGGGCCAAATTCCACCACCGCCGCGCCGCGGCCGATGGCATCGGCAATCTCGGCGCCGCGCTGGTCGAGGATCAGCACCTCGGTCCGTGTCGGGTAGTATTCCGGCAGGCGGGTGATCGCCTCGAACAGCCGCGTGCCCTCCGCGTCATAGAGCCATTTGCACGGCAGCGTCTTGCGTGTGGCGGACAGGCCGCTGATGGCGTCGGCCGCGAGTTCGGGATGCAGGACGTCGACCGCGCTCATGCCACATCCTCCGCCAACCGCAGGCTGGTGAATTGCCAGCGCGCATCGGGCGGGAAGAAGTTGCGATAGCTGGCGCGCGAATGGCCCGGTGCGGTGGCCAGCGAGCCGCCGCGCAGCACCATCTGGTTCACCATGAACTTGCCGTTGTACTCGCCAACCGCGCCTTCCCAGGGGCGAAAGCCGGGATAGGGGCGATAGGCGCTGCCGGTCCATTGCCAGGCGATGCCCTCCGCCTCGGCAAGGCCGGGCAGATTGGCGGCGGCTTCCCATTCCTGTTCCGTGGGCAGGCGCTTGCCGGCCCAACGGGCGAAGGCGTCGGCCTCGTACCAGGAGATGTGCCGCACCGGCTGCGCCGGATCCAGCGGGCGCAGACCAGCCGGGTCGAATTGCTGCCAGGCGCCATCATGCATTTCCCAATACAGCGGCGCCTCCCACCCCTGTGCCTGGCAGGCGGCCCAGCCATCGCTCATCCACAATAGCGGGCTGCGATAGCCACCATCGGCGATGAAGCCGGCCCAGTCCGCGTTGGTCACCAGGCGGTTGGCGATGCGGTAGGGGGCGAGGAAGTGCCGGTGGCGCGGGGTTTCATTGTCGAAGGCATAGCCGATGCCGTCATGGCCGATTTCCACCACGCCTTCCGGTCCGGCGAGCATGGCACGCGGCGCGGTATCCGGCGCCGGGTCCTGCCAGGCAGGGTCATAGGCCGGGCGCAGCGGGTTGAGGGACAGCGCGTGCAGCGCATCCGTCAGCAGCAATTCCTGGTGCTGCTCCTCATGCTGCAGGCCCAGTTCCACCAGATGCAGCGCCTCATCCGGCGCATCCTGCAGCAGCCGGGCCATGGCCTCGTCCACCGCGTCGCGATAGGCGGAGACGGCGGCGCAATCGGGGCGGGTGAGCATGCCGCGCTGCGGCCGCGCGTGGCGCGGGCCGGCGGCGACGTAGTAGCTGTTGAACAGCAGCGCATATTCCTCCCGCACCCTGGTGGCACCGGGCAGGAAGGGCAGCAGCAGGAAGGTCTCGAAGAACCAGGTGGTGTGGGCGCGGTGCCATTTGGCCGGGCTGCAATCCGGCATGGACTGCACCACCTGATCTTCCGGCGAAAGCCGTGCGGCCAGCGCCTCGGTCCGCGCGCGGACGGCCTGGTAGCGGTGGAGAAGATGCTGCGCGGCCGGGCGAGGCCCCGCGGAGATCTGATTCATTCTCGGACGAGGCTCCCCGGTTCAGCACCGGCAACGCCCGCAAACTGTTCGGGTTTCCGCCTTATCCCAGGCCGGCGAGGCGCCGCAGCGCCGGGGCGAGCGGCGCGGGCCGGTCCGCCAGCGGCCCAAGCAGCGCGGCGAAGCGGCCGATTTCCGCCAGGCCGAAGGCCGTCACGCCCGGCTCCGGCAGCCGTGCATGCACCTCCCCCAGCCCCATCCGCAGCGCCATCAGCCGCTTGCCATAGGCCAGCAGCAGCGGCAGGGAGCGGGACATGAAGACGATGATGGGCAGGATGGCGCGGTGCAGCGCCTCCGCCCGCTCCGTCTCGCCCGCCGACCACAGGCGCCAGATCTCCACCTGCGCGTCGACCAGTTCCGGCGCGGGGATCAGGCCCTGGCAACCGCTGCGTAGCGCCGTCGGCCATTCCAGCCCGCCATGGCCGGCGAAGACGTCACAGGTCTTGCTGGCTTCCAGGGCGAATTCGGCAACGGATACGGCGGCGCCTTCGGCCTTCATGAAGCGGATATTCGGGTGGTTGCGATGCAGCGCCAGAAGCGCGGCGTCGGAGACCGAGACATCCATCATCAGCGGGTTGTTCTGGATGCCCACGGGCAGCACGGCACGGTCCGCCACCGTGCCGAGGAAGCGCAGGATCCCGGCCTCCGCCACGCCCTTCACCGGCGGCGGTTGCAGCACCACCCAATCCGCGCCGCGCGCCTTCGCCTCCGCGATGAAGTCGAGCTGGCCGTGGACGGAGACCTCCGCCACCGTCGCCATCAGCGGCACCCGGCCGGCGATGCGGGCAGCGGCCCAGCCCACGATGTCCAGGCGCTCGGCGGTGGACAGGCGGAACACCTCCGTCACCAGGCCGAGCACGGCGATGCCCTGGCAGCCGGCGGCGAGGCAGAGATCCACCTGGCGTTCCAGCGCCGCGCGATCCAGCCGGCCATCCGGCAGGTAGTAGGCGTAAAGGATCGGATGCACGCCGGACAGGCGCGGCAAGGGCGGCATGGCGCGGGTTTCCTCTCCGTTGCCGGGAGGCTGGCGCGCAGCGCGCCCCGCGGTCAAGCCGCCAGCAGCGCGGCCCGCAGCGATTGCACCACATGCGCACCCATCGCCGACCGCGTCTCCACCGTGGCGCTGGCGATGTGCGGGGCCAGCACGACATTGGGCAGGGCCGCGAAGCGTGGGTCCACCTTCGGCTCGTTCAGGAAGACGTCGAGGCCGGCCGAGCCCAGCCCGCCATCCGCCAGCGCCGCCAGCAGCGCGGCCTCCTCCACCACTTCGCCGCGGGCGATGTTCACCAGCGTGCCATGCGGGCCCAGCGCGCGGAGGGTGGCTTCATCCACCAGGTTGCGGTTGGCCGCGCCGCCGGTCGTCGCGACCACCAGAATGTCGCTGTCCTGCGCCAGTGCCAGCGGCGTGGCGTGGAAGGGCAGGTCCAGCCCCGGCCGCTGCGTGCGGGTGCAGTAGCGCAGTGCCAACCCCGCCGCGGCGGCACGCCGGGCGATGGCCGCGCCGATATGGCCGAAGCCGAGCAGGCCCATCCGCGCGCCCTGCAGGCTGCGGCCAAAGGCGAAGCCCTGCCCCGAAGCCCAGGCGCCGGAGCGGACATGCGCATCCGCCGCCACCAGGCGCCGGCGCGCCATCACCGCGAGCGCCATCGCCAGATCGGCCACCTCCTCCGCCAGCACGGCGGAGGTGTTGGTCAGCGCAATGCCGCGCGCGGCCAGCGCCGCCGTGTCGATCCGGTCGATTCCGGCGCTGAAGCAGGCGACGATCCGCAGCGCCGGCAGCTTGGCGAGTAGCGCGGAGTCCAGGAGTTCACGGCCGGAGGTGGCGATGCCAAGAATGCGGTCGCCACGCGCCGCCAGCAGCGCATCCAGCGCCGCGGAACCCAGTGGGCCATGGGTGGTGAAGATGGCATCCAGCGCCGCGCGTTCCGCGGGCTGGATCATGCTGGTGAGGACCAGGATTTCGGGCGGGTGCATCCGCGCGGTCTGCTTGCGCGGTCCGGCGCGGTCAAGCCGGTTGCGGCACCCTGGCTTGTGCGGCGATCATCTCCGCCAGCATCCGCCGCATCAGCACGCCGGGGCGGTCGCTGGGCATGTTCATCTCGATGCCCGTCTGGTCCAGCGGCACATCATGGTCGGTGGATTCCAGGATGTCGCGGTCCTCATCCGTGACGATGCGATCGAAGGCGATGACATCCGCGGCCTTGGCCTGTTCCTCCGTGTCGTTGCGGAAAACGAATTGCACGACCATCGACGTCGCATCGTCGATCGGCGTGGCACAGGTGACGATGGAGTGGCTCAGGCCGTTCGGATACTGGATGCGGAGCTTGCGGAGGAAGGGCGCATACCAGCGGCCGCGCATGTGGCGCACCGTGGTATCGCTTTCCATGTTCAGCACCTTCTTCTGGATCTCGGGGTTCCGCACCGGAACCTCCGTGATCATCACGAAGCCGTCCGCGTGTTCCTCGATCTCCAGCCTGGCGGGTTCGGGGTGGCCCTGGTCGCCAAAGCTCGCACGGTGGACGAAGGCGAAGTGGGCATTGTCAAAACTGTTTTCCATCAGGCGCAGGCCGGCGCAGTTCCAGACTTCATAGAACTCGTCGATGCGGCGGAAGCCGAGCCCCTCCTCCTCGAAATCCGGCAGCGGATACAGCGGGTCCTCCAGCGCCACCCAGACATGGCCGTAGCGGATGGCGGCCTGGTAGGCGGGGACGCGCATGTTGGTCGCGCCCTGCCGGTCCACCGGCCGCTGCGGAACGCGCATGACGCGGCCATCGGCGGCGAATTCCCAGCCATGGTAGCCGCAGGCGAGGCGGCCGGCGGTGTAGAAGCCCTTGGAGAGCTTCGCCGTACGATGACAGCAGCGGTCATCCATCGCCGCCGCCTTGCCATCCCCGTCCAGCCACAATACCAGATCCTGGCCGAGCAGCCGGAACGGCTTCGGCCCTTCCGCCAGATGGGCCACCGGCATCACCGGATACCAGAATCGGCGCAGCAGCGGCGTGGCGGTGGCGAGCATCCGGCGGACCCTCATGGCTGGAGATCAGCGCCAGGGTGCAAATCCGGGCCGGCTGAATCAAGCGCCGCATGGCCCCACTTCCGGCAAAAACCGCCCATTCCATTGTCATTTCGCCCACTTATTGGGCGCACCTCGGCTGATTCGCCGCGAGTTGGGGCAGAATGGCCTTTCGCCGGCCTCGCTGCTTTTGCTAACAGCGCCGGGCCACAACCCCCGGGACCGTCACGATGCGCCGTCGCCACGCCCTTGCCCTGTTCGGCTCCGCGGTTCTTGCCGCCCCCGCCGTCCATGCCCAGTCGCTGACCAATGTCCGCTTCAGCCTGGATTGGGCGCTGCAAGGCCCGCAGGGCGCCTTCGTGCTGGCGCTCGACCGTGGCTATTTCCGCGAAGCAGGCCTCAACGTCACCATGGATCGCGGCTTCGGCTCCGGCGACGTGCCGGTAAAGGTCTCGGCCGGCGCCTATGATGTCGGCGTCGCCGATCTGAACCCGACCATCCGCATGAAGCTGGAGCGGCCGGAGAGCGACCTGTTCACCCCCTTCATCATCCATGACGCGACCGCGCTGGCGGTTATGACCCTGCGGCGGGAGAATATCCGCACCCCGGCCGATCTGGTGGGCAAGACCCTGGCCGCGCCGGAATCGGATGCCGGGCGGCAGCTGTTCCCCGCCTTCGCCAAGGCCGCCGGGATCGACCCCGCCTCCGTCCGCTGGCAGAGCGTGACGCCACAGCTGCGGGAGCCGATGCTGGCTCAGGGCCGGGTGAACGCCATCACCGGCTTCATCACCTCCGGCATCTTCTCCCTCCGCGGGCTTGGGATTGCGGAGCAGGACATCGTGACGATGCTGTTCAGCGATGTCGGCGCCGACTTCTTCTCGACCTCGATGATCACCACGCGCCGCTGGGCCGCCGCCAATCCGCAGGCCGTCACCGGCCTGATCCGCGGCCTGGTCCGCGCCCAGTATGACAGCCTGCGCGACCCGGATGCCACCATCGCCAATCTCCGCCAGCGGGAGCCGCTGACCGATGTGCCGCTGGAGACGGCACGCCTGCGCATGGCGCTGGACCGCCTGACCTTCACCCCCGCCGTTCGGGAGAACGGCTTTGGCCGCGTGGACATGGCGCGGCTGCAGCGCAGCATCGACTCGGTTCGGGACGCCTTCGGCATCTCGCGCCCGCTGCCGGCCTCGGATATCTACGACCCGTCCTACCTGCCCCCGGCGGCCGATCTGAAGCTGGCCTGAGGCGCTTCCCGAAAGGTCCCCTGCCATGGCCCCGCTTCCCACCCGCTACTGGCAGGACCTGCCCTGGCCGGCCTTCAAGACGCTGCCGGCCAACACCGTGGCCGTGCTGCCGGTGGCATCCATCGAGCAGCACGGGCCGCATCTGCCGGTCGCGGTCGATACCACCATCAACCAGGGCGTCATCGCCCGCACGCTGAAGGTGGCGGCGGCCGACCTGCCCGTGCTGGTGCTGCCGACGCAATGCGTGGGCTGTTCGGTGGAGCATCTGCGCTTCCCCGGCACCGTCACCACCAGCCCCGAGACGCTGCTGGCGCTGGTGACGGATATCGGCGCGAGCGTGGCGCGGGCGGGCGTGAAGCGCCTGGTGATCGTCAACAGCCATGGCGGCAATGTCGCCGTCCTCGACATCGCCTGCCGCCGCATCCGCATCCAGCACGGCATCCTGGCGATCAACGCCATGTGGGCGCGGATGGGCAAGCCGGAGGCGCTGCGCGACCCGGTGGAAGGCAAGTACGGCATCCATGCGGGCCGCGACGAGACCTCTGTCATGCTCGCGCTGACCCCCCATCTGGTGCGCATGGAGAACGCAAGGAACTTCGTCAGTCGCTGGCAGGGCGTGGCCAATGCGGCGCCGGGCATGGCCCCCGACGCCGGCGCGCCCTTGGCCTGGCAGGCGCAGGACCTCAACCCGGCGGGTGCGGTGGGCGATGCCTCGCTCGCCACAGCCGAGATTGGCGAGCAGCTTCTGGATTTCGCGGCGGAGAAGATGGCGACCCTCTGGGCGCAGGTCGCCGCCTTCGATGCCGAGGGTTTTCTCGCGAACGAGCCTGACCCGCATGGCTGACATGGTGGCGCTGGCCGCGGCGCTGGATGGCATCGAGCTGTCCACCGACCGCGCCTTGCTGCGGCAGAAAAGCCGCGACTTCTACTGGTACAGCCCGATCCTGAAGGCGCAGCTCGACGGCAAATCCGCAGAGCTTTTCGCCCGCCCGCGCGATGAGGCGGAGGTGCTGCGCATCCTCTCCGCCGCCCGCGCTGCCCGCGTGCCGGTGACGGTGCGCGGCGGCGGCACCGGCAATTACGGGCAATGCGTGCCGATGGAAGGCGGCGTCGTGCTGGACATGACGGCGATGTCCGCGCCGATCGGCATCACCGATGGCGTAGTGGAGGTGGAGGCCGGGGCGAAGATGATCGACCTCGACCTCTGGGCGCGCGAACAGGGGTGGGAGCTGAAGCTCTGGCCCTCCACCAAGCGCACCGCGACCATTGGCGGCTTCGTCGCCGGTGGCGGCGCGGGGGTGGGTGGCATCAGCCATGGCACGATGCGCGAGCGCGGAAATTTTCTCGGCGCCCGCATCGCGACGATGACGGACCCGCCGCGCATCCTGGATCTGGAAGGCCAGGCGGCCAATCCGGTGAACCGCACCTACGGCACCACCGGCGTGCTGACCCGCATCCGCGTGCCGCTGACCCCGGCACAGGATTGGCGCGACGTCGCCATCGCCTTCCCGGATTTCGTGCCGGCGAGCCGCTTCGCGCTGGAACTCAGCTTCGCCGATGGCATCCCGAAAAAGATGTGCGGCGTCTTCGACAGCCAGTTGCCGCCCTTCTTCCGGGGCCTGGCCGATGCGGTGCCCTCCGGACACGCGCTGGCACTGGTGATGGTGGCACCCGGCGCGCTGCTGGCGCTGCGCGAATTGGCGGCCGAGCACGGCGGCACCATCGTCGCCGAGCAATCCACCGTGGACGCCGAGCGCGATGGCGATGCGACGCCCTTCTACGAATATTGCTGGAACCACACCACGCTCCAGGTTCTCAAGAAGGATCGCGGCGTCACCTACCTGCAATGCCGCTTCCCCTTCGAGAACACGCTGGAAGCGATCGAGGCCGTCCGTATCCCGTTCCGCGACGAGGTATGGATGCACACCGAATGCGTCCGCTTCGGCGGCCGCCTCACCATGTCCGCCCTGCCGGTCATCCGCTGGACCAATGCGGAACGCCTGGCCGAGATCATGGCCGCCTTCGAGGCGCAGGGCATCGGCATTGCCAACCCGCATGTCCTGACCATCGAGGAAGGCAGCAACTACCGCCGCGTGCCGGGCGACCAGCTCGGCTTCAAGCAGCGCACGGACCCGCTCGGCCTGCTCAATCCGGGCAAGATGCGTGATTTCGTTCCCGTCGACGCCCCAGGGGAGGCCGCATGACCACCCAAGCCGTGATGGCCGAACTGCCGGCCATCGAGTGGATCACCGACCCGGCTCTGGTGCGCCAGCGGTCGCGCGATTTCTTCTGGTACTCGCCCGTGCTGAAGCGCCAGCTCAATGGCGTGACGGCGGAGGCGGTGGCCTGCCCTCGGGACGAGGCGGAGGTCATCGCCATCATGGCCGCCTGCGTGAAGCACCAGGTGCCGCTGACGCCGCGCGGCGCAGGCACCGGCAATTACGGCCAGGCCATGCCCTTGAAGGGCGGCATCGTGCTGGACCTGATGGGCCTGAACCGCGTGATCTGGACGAAGCCCGGCATGGTGCGGGCACAGGCGGGCATCAAGCTGATCGACCTGGACGCGGTGACGCGGCGCGAGGTGCGCGGGGAATTGCGCTTCCACCCCTCCACCAAGCGCACCGCCAGCCTCGGCGGCTTCATCGCCGGCGGGTCCGCCGGCATCGGGTCCTGCACCTATGGCAAGCTGCGCGAGCCGGGCAACATCCTCGGCCTGCGCGTGGTGACGATGGAGGCCACGCCGCGCGTGCTGGAGTTGCGCGGCGCGGAGATCGACAAGGCCAACCACGCCTACGGCACCAATGGCGTCATCACCGAGTTGGAAATGCCCCTGGCCCCGGCCTGGGACTGGATCGACGTGCTGGCCGAATTCCCGGACACGCTCGCCGCCGCGCGGTTCAGTGAAGCCTTGGTGGCCAGCGATGGCATCGTGAAAAAGATGGCGGGCGTCGTCGCGCCCGGCGTGGCCCAGACATACTTCAAGCCCTTCATGCAGTTGGTGTCGCCTGGCAAGGCGGCTGCGCTTGTGATGGTGGCGGAGCCGTGTCTGGACCTGCTGGCGCCGCTGCTGGCGCGCTTCGGCGGCCGCCAGGTTTTCGCCGCGCCGACCGAGACGGCAGAAACGCCGCTGTATGAATTCACCTGGAACCACACCACGCTGCAGGCCCTCAAGGTCGACCGCAGCCTGACCTATCTGCAGACGCTGTTCCCCGCCCCGCACCATTTCGAACTGATCGCGAAGATGGACGCGCTGTTCGGGGATGAGGTGATGCAGCATCTGGAATTCGTCCGCCTCGGCGGCGTCGTCTCCTGCTTCGGGCTGCAGTTGGTGCGCTTCACGACGGAGGAAAGGCTGCGCGAGATCATCCGCATTCATG
>NZ_JAUYTS010000183.1 GCF_030695085.1 Falsiroseomonas sp.
TACATCGGCACGGAGACCTCCTGGCGTTCGTCGGACGCGGGGATGGAGATGCGGATCAGCTTCTCCACCGCCCACAGCTTCTCCCGCTCATCCGGCGCGCACATGGCGATCGCGATCCCCGATGCGCCGGCGCGCGCGGTGCGGCCGATGCGGTGGACATAGGCCTCAGGCGTGTCCGGCATGTCGTGCTGGATCACATGCGTCACGCCATCCACATCGATGCCACGGGCGGCGATGTCGGTGGCGACCAGCACCGGGGCGCGGTTGGACTTGAAGTCCGCCAGGGCACGCTCGCGCTGGCCCTGGGACTTGTTGCCATGGATGGCGTTGGAGGCGATGCCATCGGCCTCTAGGTTCTTCACCACGCGATCGGCGCCATGCTTGGTGCGGGTGAAGATCAGCGCGCGGCCAACCCCCTCGCCCTTCAGCAGCTCGGCCAGCTTGCCGCGCTTGCGGCCCTGCTCGATGACGACAAGCTTCTGCGTGACGCGTTCCGCGGTGGTGGCGACGGGCGCCACCTCGATGCGAATCGGGTCCTTCAGGATCTCGGCCGAGAGCTTCGCCACTTCCGCCGGCATGGTGGCCGAGAAGAACATGGTGTGCCGCTTCGCCGGCAGCTTCGGCAGGATGCGGCGGATGGCGGGCCAGAAGCCCTTGTCCAGCATCTGGTCGGCCTCATCGAGGACCAGCGCATTCACCATGTCGAGGCGCGCGGAGCCCTCATCCATGTGGTCCTGCAACCGGCCCGGCGTTGCCACCAGGATGTCGATGCCATTCGCGAGCGCCCGGCGCTGCGGGCCATGCGGCACGCCGCCGAAGATGACGAAGACGGACAGGCCAAGGTGGCGGCCGTAATTCTTCAGGCTGTCGGCGATCTGGCTGGCCAGTTCGCGGGTCGGCGACAGGATCAGCGCGCGGCAGCCGCCACGCGGCGGGCGGCCCTTCGATTCGGCCAACAGATGCAGCAGCGGCAGGCCGAAGGCGGCGGTCTTGCCGGTGCCGGTCTGCGCGATGCCCAGGATGTCACGCCCGGTCAGCGCATGCGGAATCGCATCGCGCTGGATCGGGGTCGGGGTGGTGTAGCCCTCTTCGGTCAGCGCCTGGAGGATGCGCGGGGAGAGGCCGAGTTCACTGAAGCTCATGAAATACAAAAATCCGGTCATGCCGCCCGGCGATTGCGCGGGCGGTTGGGTGGCGGTGGGCCAACCCGCGTGCCGGGGCCGGTCCGATGTTGTCCGCAGAGCCACGCCTTTCGGGCGACGGCAGCGCCCCGGTCCGGGCCTCCAGGCGCCAGGTCCCCCATGATCGGGTGACGGCACCGGGCCCGCTCACGCGGCCGGGGCGCGGCGGGCAAACACCCGCCGACAGGGGGAGAGATAGGCCAGAATCACTCACCCGACAAGGAAATTTCGGCGGTGCAGCATGACACGCCTCAGCCATCGGCGCGGCGGCTGAATCCTGGCTCCTCCGGCGGCTCCGCCGGCGCCTCCACGATGGCGGTGACCCGGGCGAGCAGCGGGCCGCGATGGCAGGCGGCGATCATTGCCTGCACGGCCGCCGCATCACCGGCCACCAGGGCCTGCACGCTGCGGTCCGGCCGGTTCCGCACCCAGCCGCGCAGGCCGCGCCGCACCGCCTGCCGCACCAGCCAGTCCCGGTAGCCGACGCCCTGCACGCGGCCGCTGATGGCCAGCAGCCGGGCGATCATCCAGCCAGCCGCACCAGCCGCGCGGCGAGGGCCACATCGGCCGCGGCGGCATCGCGGCGGGCCTGCTTGTCGGGGTCCACGCCCCAGAATTCTTCCTGGAACGCTTCCTCCAGCGCGGCCAGGCGATGCGCCTCGGCGGGGTCGAGGTGCAGGCCGACCACGGCAAGGCCCAGCACCAGGCTACCCAGCGCCGGCACCGCGACGCCCAGCGCCGCCAGCCCAAGCACGGAATGCCGTGCCACCGCGCGGTGCAGCGCGGCCAGGGCCTCGGGGGGTTGGGGGACCGGCATGATCCCGGTGGTCACGCGCAGCGGCGCGTCCAGGGTGCGGGCCGACCAGGTCAGCCAGGGGTCCCAGGCTTCCGCCTGCCTTGCCGCGAGCCGGCTGATATCCGTGCGGTAGCAAAGCAGCTCGGTCTCGCCATAGCGGGCGATGGCGGCGACGGTGCCCTCCGGCGCCATCCCGATGCGTTCTTCCGCGGTGCCGACCAAGCGGGTCAGCGGCACGTCTTCCGGCCGCATCTCACCGCCCTTGGCCCCGCCCGCCGCCTGCCATTCGGCGGCCACCGCCTCGGCGAGCGGCGCTGCCTGGACGCGCAAGGCGGCGCCCCCCGGCAGCCGGACCGGGCGGCCATCCAGCAGGATGGAGAAGCCGCCCTCGCCCGGCGCGGTGCGCGCCTCCTCCCAGAACCGCTTCACGCGGTCAGCGGTTGCGGGTGACCGCGGCGGAGCGGGTGCTGGCGGCCGGGCGGCGCGCCGGCGTGCTGGCGGCCGGGGTGGCGCGGTCCGAACAGCTGGCGGCGTCGTGCGGGTTCAGCACGTTGCGCTCCATCGAAAGCTCGGCCAGCGAGCTGGCGCTGGTCTGTGCCAGGGCTGCCTGGAACAGCGGCGCGACGTTCTGGCAGAAGCGCGAGCCCTGGCGTACGCCATCCTGCGACTGCTCATTCGCCAGCGTCGTGATGTAGCCATCGAGCGCGCGCTGGCCCTGGGCGCCACCGGTGCGGCGGAAATGGGTACGGATGGTGTTGTAGGCGCCGCCCAGATCGCCTTGGAACTTGCGGACGAAGGCGTTGTAGTCGCTGTCCCGCTGGCAGGTGATGGCGGCGACCATCAACTGGCTCTGCAAGGCGCGCAGCTCGAAGGCTGTGCGCTCATTGGCCTGGACGCAGGACTGGGCGATGGCGGGGCCGCCGATGGCCATGGCGGCGCCGGCGATCAGCAGACGAATGGAAAACTTGCGGCGCATGGCGTGGGAAACTCCCCCTGGGACCCCCTGCCTGCCGCATCGGCCGCGCCGGCGCAACCAATGTTGCGCTGGCCGATCGCGCGGCGGGGCCCCCGGCCCCCTGGCGTCCCGTCACGGGCTGTCTCTACAGCATCCGGCGGTGAAAAACAGCCGCGATCTTGCCGCCGATCTTCACAAGATTCCAATCAGGTAGAGCACGATGATAATCGGGATCGGCAAGCCGACCAGCCACAGCAGAATACCCTTCATGACCCGCTCCGTAAGGTTATGGGGGGTCTAACGCGGCCCTAGGCCTTTCGTTTCATGCGTTGGAACCGCGCCAGACCGGCCAGCCGGCGGTCCAGGAATCCGCGCGTCGCCGCGTAATCCTCCGAGTCATCCTGCAGCCAGAAGGCCAGCGTGGCGCCGTAGACGGCGGCCAGCGTCGCCCGCCGCGTGTACCAGGAGAAATCGGCGGAGGTATCGCCGGCCGCCGCCCACATCGCATCCGCCGTGCGCGCCACGGTGCGGGCGGCGGAGGCCAGGTTCCAGGGCAGCGATTGCAGCGCCAGCGCCCGGCGCACCGCCTCGCGATCCGGCGCGGCCTGTTCCAGGCGGATCAGCACCACGCGGCGGATGCGGCGTGGGATCTTCAGGCTGGCCAGATCCTCCGCCACCGCCTGCGCTTCCATCTCCCGGTCCGCCAGGTCGCACCAGGCCTCGATCGCCTCGACCGGGCCGCGCGGGAACAGCCAATCCTGTTCCAGCGGGTCGCGGCCGAGGTCGGCCAGGCCGGCGGACAGCGCCGCGCGGGTCCAGCCGAGCGCCGGCACATGCGGCAGGGCGGCCTTGATGGCCTGGTCGCGTTCTTCGCTGCGTTCGATCACGATTTATCCTCCTCGGCGGCGCGGCTGGCCTGCTGGGCCGCCCGGTGCAGATCCTCGTTGAAGCCGAAGCGCGACAGGTCCGGCATCCGCATGGGATACAGGATGCCGTCCAGATGGTCCGTCTCATGCTGGATCACCCGGGCGGGCAGCCCCGCCGCCTCCCCCTCCACGGGGCGGCCTTCCACATCAACGCCGCGGAAGCGGATTCGGGCAGCGCGCGGCACGGCGCCGCGCAGGCCGGGGATGGAGAGGCAGCCTTCCCAGCCTTCCTCCGTCCCCTCCCCCACCGGCTCGATCTCCGGGTTGATCAAAGCGAGGATGTTGCCGGCGCCGCCGCGCCAGACGAAAAGCCTGAGCGGCACATGCACCTGGGGCGCCGCCAGGCCGAGGCCGGAGGCATCCTCCATCGTCTCCGCCATATCGGCCACCAGGCGGCGGATTTCCGGCGCGGTGGGGTCCGCGACCGGATCGGCCCGGCGGATCAAGACGGGGTGGCCCATGCGGGCGATCTTCAGAAGGGCCATGGCGGCGGAGGGGTCCGGCAGATTCAACGCTCTACTTAATGCGTGCGGCGGGTAGCGGGAGGGTCTTTCGCATTCCCCGAATCCTGTGCTAAGGCTGCGCCCCTCGCGTTTGCCGGTTCGGGTCATCTCCCGGATCGGCTGGCGCGCATCCGCTTTTCCGATTCCCACTCATCCGAACCAGGAGGTTCCATCGCGTGCAGGTCGTCGTCCGCGACAATAACATCGACCAGGCCCTGAAGGCGCTGAAGAAGAAGCTTCAGCGTGAGGGTGTGTTCCGTGAAATGAAGCTCCGCCGCCATTACGAGAAGCCGTCCGAGCGTCGGGCCCGTGAGGCCGCGGAGGCTGTTCGCCGCGCCCGCAAGGTCGAGCGCAAGCGGCTGGAGCGGGAAGGCTTCTGATCCTTCCCCGGCGCAGCGGTTCACCCCGCCGCCGGGTCTAGGACCAGCCTTCCCCGACGCCCGTCCTCCCCGGCGGGCCGTGACCCTGACAAGCCGAAGCAGCGCGGTGCGGAAACCCTTCCGCCAGCCGCCGCTTTGCGCTGTCCGGGGTCTTTTCGCACCGCATCAATGCGCGTCTACTCCCCGCTTCCGGCAGGGGCAAGCGCGATGGATGGGTTCGATGATCTGGAACAGGCATGGGTGGCGCGTGCGAAGCGCGTGCTGCCAGCCGGCGGATTCGGCAATTTCCCGCCGGAGGTGATCCTGCGCGAAGGTCGCGGTGGGCGCGTCTGGGATATCGCCGGCCGCGAATATGTGGACTTCCTGCTCGGCTCCGGTCCGATGTTCATCGGCCACTGCCACCCGGAAGTGACCGAGGCGGTGCAACAGCAACTGGCCCGCGGCACCACATTCTTCGCCAACAATGAACACGGCATCGCCCTCGCCGAGGCGATCGTCGAGGCGGTGCCCTGCGCCGAGCAGTTGCGCTTCGTGGGTTCCGGCACGGAGGCGGATCTCTACGCCATGCGGCTGGCCCGCGCCTTCCGCGGCCGCGACAAGATCCTGAAATTCGAGGGCGGCTACCACGGCATGAGCGACCATGGCCTGATGAGCCTGGCGCCGAAACACCTGGCCAATTTCCCCCGCCCCGTGCCGGATTCGGCCGGCATCCCGAAATCCGTCGCCGATGACGTGCTGGTGGCCCCCTTCAACGACCTGGAGGCGGTGACGCGGCTGGTGGAACAGCAGGGCGAGGAGATCGCCGGCATCATCGTGGAGCCGCTGCAACGCCTGATCCCGCCCGCCCCCGGCTTCCTGCAAGGATTGCGCGATCTTTGCACGAAGCATGGGCTGGTGCTGATCTTCGATGAGGTCGTCACCGGCTTCCGCTTCGCCTATGGCGGCGCGCAGGAATACTACGGCGTGACCCCGGATCTCTGCACATTGGGAAAAACCATCGGCGGCGGCTTTCCGCTGGCAGCCGTGGCCGGGCGGGCCGACATCATGGCGCATTTCGACCGCGCGCTGGTCGGCGATGCCGGCTTCCTGATGCAGGTGGGCACGCTGTCGGGCAACCCGGTGGCGGCCGTGGCCGGGCTGAAGACGCTGGAAATCCTCCGCCGCCCCGGTGCCTATGAGGGCGTCTTCGCCACCGGGCGGGCGCTGATGCAGGGCATGTCAGCGCAGCTGGCCGCTGCCGGGCTGCCGGCGCAGGTGGTGGGGGAGCCGCCGCTTTTCGACGTGGTGTTCACCGATGGCGAGGTGAGGGACTATCGCGCCACGCTGCGGGCGGATCGCGCCACGCAGGCCCATGTGAACCGCGTGTTGCGCGACGGCGGCATCCTGAAGGGCGACAGCAAATACTACGTCTCCACCGCGCATGAGTCGCGCGACGTGGACCAGACGCTGGATGCCTTCGCGCGCGCGATGGCGACCCTGCCGGCGGGCTGATGCCAAATCCGGTTGCCCGGAACCTGCGGCCGGCAGGCCGCCCCAGGCCGTGAATCCGCGGTATGAGGCGTCCTCAGATCACGCCCAGGGCGGCCGCCAGGCTGCGTAGCGACAGCAGCATGATGACCACGCCCACCAGCAGCATCAGCTGGCGCGCCGGCAGATGCCGCGCCACCAGGGCGGCGAAGGGCGCCGCCAGCACGCCGCCCACCACCAGCCCCAGGATCGCCTGCCACAGTTCCAGGCCGATCGCGGTGAAGAAGGCAGCGGTGATGGCGAGGGTGACGAAGAATTCCGCCGCATTGGTGGAGCCGATGGCGATGCGCGGCACATCGCCGCGCCCGATCAGGGTGGAGGTGACGATGGGCCCCCAGCCGCCGCCGCCAGCGGCATCGAGGAAGCCGCCGGTCAGGCCGAGCAGCGTCACCTTGCGCCCCGGCTCGGGCCGCGGTGGCCGAAATGCGCGCCACAGGATCAGCCCACCCATGCAGAACAGATAGGCGCTGACGATGGGCGCGATGATCCGCATCGGCAGGGCGGAGGCCAGCAATGCACCGGCGACGCCACCGGCAACGCCCGGCACCGCCAGGCGCGCCACCAGCCGCGCATCGACATTCTTGAGCCGCCAATGCGCGGTGCCGGAAGCGCCGGTGGTGAAGACCTCCGCCGCATGCACGCTGGCGCTGGCGATCGCCGGATGTGTGCCAAGCGAGACCAGCACGCTGGTCGCCGTCAGCCCATAGGCCATGCCGATGGCGCCATCGATCATCTGCGCCACGAAGCCGACGGCGACGAAAAGCAGGAACTCGTCCATGCAAACCCTCACCTGGCTTGCGGTCTGGTGCGGGCGTTCCCTGTGAACCGGCCGCCCCGGGAGGGCGGCCGGTTCAGGCCAGGCCTACTTCTGCAGGCTCTGCACGATCTGCTGCGTGACCTTCTTGGCGTCACCGAACAGCATCATGGTGTTGGGGCGGAAGAACAGCTCGTTGTCCACGCCGGCATAGCCGCTCGCCATGCCGCGCTTGACGAAGAACACGGTCTTGGCGCGCTCCACATCCAGGATCGGCATGCCATAGATGGCGCTGGTCTTGTCCGTCTTCGCCGCCGGGTTGGTCACGTCGTTGGCACCGATCACATAGGCCACGTCGGCATCGGCGAATTCGGCGTTGATCTCCTCCAGCTCATGCACCTCGTCATAGGGCACGTTGGCTTCGGCCAGCAGCACGTTCATGTGCCCGGGCATGCGGCCGGCGACAGGGTGGATGGCATAGGAGATCTCGGCGCCTTCCTTCTTCAGCAGGTCGGCCATTTCGCGGACCACCTGCTGCGCCTGCGCCACCGCCATGCCGTAGCCCGGCACGATGATGATCTTCTGGGCGTTCTTCATGATGTAGGCGGCATCCTCGGGGCTGCCGGCCTTCACCGGCGCGCGGTCCGCATTGCCCGCACCCGGACCCGCCTCGCCGCCCGTGGTACCGAAACCGCCCAGCAGCACGTTGATGATGCTGCGGTTCATGCCCTTGCACATGATGTAGGACAGGATCGCGCCCGAGGCGCCAACCAGCGCGCCGGTCACGATCAGCAGCAGGTTGCCGATGGTGAAGCCGATGCCCGCAGCCGCCCAGCCGGAATAGCTGTTCAGCATGGACACAACCACCGGCATGTCCGCGCCGCCGATCGGGACGATCAGCAGGAAGCCCAGCGCGAAGGATAGCAGCGCGATCAGCCAGAACAGGATGGGCGAGCCGGTCGCGACGAAGGCGATCACCAGCACCAGCAGCAGCGCACCGAGCGCCGCGTTCAGCATGTGCTGGCCCTTGAAGATGATCGGCGAGCCGGACATGCGCCCGTCCAGCTTGGCGAAGGCGATCACCGAACCGCTGAAGGTGATGGCGCCGATGGCGAGCCCCAACGACATCTCGACCAGCGAGGCGGCCTTGATGTTGCCGGCGAAGCCGATGCCGAAGCTCTCCGGCGAGTAGAAGGCCGCCGCCGCCACGAACACCGCCGCCATGCCGACCAGGCTATGAAAGGCGGCGACGAGTTGCGGCAGCGACGTCATCTGGATGCGCTGCGCCACCACCGTGCCGATCGTGCCGCCGATCGCCAGGCCCGCGAGCACCAGCACGATGCCGCCGGCGCCCATGCCCGGCCGCAGCAGGGTCGCGAGAATCGCGATGCCCATGCCGATCATGCCGTACAGGACGCCCTGGCGGCTGGTCTCGGGGTTGGACAGGCCGCGCAGCGCCATGATGAACAGGACGGAGGCGACCAGGTAGGCCAGCGTCGAAAGGGTCTGTCCCATGGCTCAGCTGCCCTTCTTCTTGAACATGGACAGCATCCGGCGCGTCACCAGGAAGCCACCGAAGATGTTCACGGAGGCCAGCGTCACGCCGATGAAGCCGAAGATCTGCGCGGCGACGCTCTCGGCCAAGCCGGTGGCCAGGATGGCGCCCACCACGATGACGGAGGAGATGGCGTTCGTCACACCCATCAGCGGCGAATGCAGCGCCGGGGTCACGTTCCAGACCACGTAGTAGCCAACGAAGCAGGCCATCAGGAAGATGGTCAGCATCAGCAGGAAGGGCTCGGCGGCCGCGGCGACGGGCGCCGCCGTCTCGGCCAGCTGCCGGGCATGCTCGGCGAGCAGCGCGGCGCGGTCCGAGAGGGAGGCCGCCTCATTGGCGATCTGTTGCGGGTTCATGCGGCGATCTCCTCAGGCGGCCGGGGACGAGGCGGGCAACGAGGCATGGACCACGGCCCCGCCGCGGGTCAGCTGCACACCCTTCACGATGTCATCGTCTTCCTTCAGCACCGGCTTCTTGGCTTCCTTGTCCCAGAAGGTGGTCAGGAAGGTCAGCAGGTTGCGCGCATACAGCGCGGAGGAGGCGCCGGAAATCCGGCCCGGCCAGTTGCGGTAGCCCAGCACCTTCACGCCATTGGCCGTGACGATCATCTCGCCCGGCACGGTGGCGGCACAGTTGCCGCCGGCATCGGATGCGATATCCACGATGATGCTGCCCGGCTTCATGGAGGCGACCATCGCCTCATTCACCAGGATCGGCGCCTTGCGGCCCTGCACCAGGGCGGTGGTCACCACGATGTCCTGCTTGGCGATATGGGCGGCCACCACCTCGGCCTGCTTGGCGTAGAATTCGGCGGAAAGCTGCTTGGCGTAGCCGCCCGCGGTCTGCGCCGCCTTGCTCTCCTCATCCTCGTAGCCGACGAAGGTGGCGCCGAGGGACTTGATTTCTTCCTTCGCCGCCGGCCGCACATCGGTGGCGGACACCCGGCCGCCGAGGCGGCGCGCGGTGGCAATCGCCTGCAGGCCGGCGACGCCCGCACCCATGATGAAGACGTTCGCGGCCGGGATGGTGCCGGCGGCGGTCATCAGCATGGGGAAGCCGCGGTCGAAGGTGCTCGCCGCCTCCACCACCGCGCGGTAGCCGGCCAGGTTCGCCTGGGAGGACAGCACGTCCATCGACTGAGCGCGGGTGATGCGCGGCAGCAATTCCATGCTGCACGCCTCGATGCCGAGCTGGGCATAGCTATCGGCCATGGCGCGCGTCGCACCCAGCGTGCCGATCAGGATGGCGCCGCGCGGGATCAGGGCGAGTTCATCGACCTCCCCCTCCCCGGCGCCAAGGGGGGCGCGCACCTTCAGCACCAGGCCCGCATTGGCCAGGGTGGTGCCGACATCGGGCGTCACCTCCGCGCCGGCCTCGGCGTAGTGGCTGTCCGGAAACCCCGAGGCGAGGCCGGCGCCGCTTTCCACCGCGACGGTGCAGCCCAGGGCGATGAGCTTCTTCGCCGTCTCCGGCGTCGCGGCCACCCGCGTTTCCGCCCCTCGCCGTTCGCGCAATACCGCAACGCGCATCAATAGGACCCCCCGACAGCTTCAATTTCGAAGTCGGCGCCATATGAAGGCGCGTTGCAAGTCTTGCAAGGACGCCATGTTCCGACGGGGTGTGCATCGATCCCGGAACGGCGCCGGAATGGGGTCGCGATAGGGATTGCGGAGGCCCCGGGCCGGCGCCCATCCTGCCGCCATGCTGCTCCGTGATCTTCCCGATGGCTCCACCCTGGCGATCAGCCAGCCCATGCATGCGCTGGTTTCCGGCCAGCTCGCGCGCGCCTGGGGTGCGCCGGGCTTCGCCGTCCTCGACCCGTTCGAGGATGTCGCCACCGCCTGCGCCCAGCATGATGTCGCCTGGATGGGGTGGGAGGTGGCGCCGACGCTGGACCCCGCGACCGGCCTGCCGCACGTCTTCCGCGCCGTCGGCGCCCGCTTCCACGCGCCGATGTGGGCGGCCGGCGTGGCGCAGGCGCTGGCCTGCTGGGGGCCCTGGGTGGCGCTGCTGGTCAGCCGCCATGGCAGCCTGATCTATGGCAGCTACACGGACCGCCACCAGCTCGACCCCGCGGATGCCGAGGCGGTGGCGCTTTACCTGGCGGAACAGACGGCGGTGCAGCGCGACCTGGCCGCGCAGCTCGGCGCCACCGCGGCGCAGGTGGAGACCGCCGGCGCGCTGGTCGCCGTCACGGATGCACTCAGCCTCGCCGTCTGCGGCGGGGTGGAGACGATCGGCGGCGTCGGCACCGCGCCGATGGCCGATGGTGGCCAGGTGAAGCTGGCCTTGCTCGAAGGCGCCGGCGTGATCTCCGTCGCCCCCTGGCCGTTCCGGCTGGCGGAGGTGACGCTGGAATGGCGGGCCCGCCGCCTGCCGGAAGGTGCGCGCTGGACGGATGAGGCGGCGATGCGCGCCGACCTTGCCGCTGCCCCGGTGCAGGCGCTGTCCGCACGGCTGGTGCCGGGCTGAAGCCGCCCCGGGTGCGGTTTTGACGCGGATCGGCTATGCTCGGCGTGGACCAACCCGACTGAGGACCCCCCCTTTCATGACCCTCCCCGGCCTTTCCCGCCGCACATTGCTCGGCGCCGCAGCCGCCCTGCCGCTCGCCACCCCCGCCCTGGCCCAGGGCGCCTGGCCGCAGCGGCCGATCCGCATTGTCGTACCCTTCGCGCCCGGCGGCGCGGTGGACATCACGGCCCGCCTGCTGGCGGAACGGCTGCAGCCGATCCTGGGCCAGACCATCACGGTGGATAATCGTGGCGGCGCCGGCGGCAATATCGGCGGCGATGCGGTCGCGAAGGCGCCGAAGGATGGCTACACGATCCTGCTCGGCACGGCGACGATCCTGGCCGCGAACAAGTTCCTGTTCCGCCGCTCCATGCCCTTCGACCCGATCCGCGACCTCACCCCCGTGACGCGCGTGACCACGGGCACCGTGCTGCTGGTGGTGAACGCGCAGCGGCCCTGGCAGAATTTCGCCGAGCTGGTGGCGGCGGCGAAGCGCGAGCGCGGCAGCATCACCATGGGCTCCTCCGGCACCGGCACGGTCAGCCACCTGACGCTGGCGCGGATCAACGCGGCGGCGGGGATGGAGATCACCCATGTGCCCTATCGCGGCGGCGGACCCGCCATTGCGGATCTGCTGGCCGGCAACATCGACATGATGTTCGACGTGATCCCGGCGCTGATGCCGCATGTGCGGGAAGGCCGCTTCCGGGCGCTCGCGGTCGGCTCCGCGGAACGCGTGACCTATGTGCCGGAACTGCGCGAGGTGCCCAGCATGAAGGAAGTGCTGCCGAACCAGGGCATCGACATGCAGAGCTGGTACGCGGTGAACGCCCCCGCCGGCACGCCGGAGGCCGCCGTCACCCGGCTGCACCAGGCGCTGGTGCAGGTCGCGCGGTCCGATGACTTCAAGGCGCGGATGGAGCCGCTGGGCTTCACCCCGGTCTGGGATGAAAGCCCCGCCGCCTATGGCCGCTACCTGCTGGAGCAGGAGGCGTTCTGGAAGGGGCTGGTCGAGGCCTCCGGCGCCACGCTGGACTGAGAAGGCAGCCGGCGCGCGGCCCCTCAGCGGCGCGCCGGTGCCAGGCTGACCATGTAGGCGGCCAGATTGGCCCGTTCCTCCACCGTCAGCTGGAAGGGCGGCATGTTGGGGTGTGGCGTGGCCAGCCAGGCTTGCACCGCCTCCGGCTGCGGCCGCGCCGAGGCCAGCAGCACGAAGCTCGGCACGCCGCTGCGCCGGGCGGCCTCGGCGCCGGGGGCCACCTGGTGACAGCCGCCGCAATGCGCATCCGCCGTCCAGCGCCCCCGCGCCTCGGCCTCGCTGCCACCGACGCCCTGCCAGGCGAGGATACTGATGGCCAGCGCGGCGACGACAACACCCACCAGGAGACCGATCCGCCTGGATTGGCGTGCCGCGCGCTTGGCTTCGGACATGAGGCTACTCCCGATAACGCCGACCGGCCCGCCGCCGATCGCGACCATCCCGTATTCTGTTTCGGAGTCGCTACCATTTTCCCTGGTCTGCATCATGTGCCGCGTCCGGTGACGCTTCGGTTGCGGCCAAAGCGCCAGGTGATGGGATGGCGCAGTCTGTGGTGATGGAACACTTCGCCACAGCGGCCTTCGTCGGCTTCGTCTTTCTGCTTGCCGGCGCGGTGAAGGGGCTGATCGGGCTGGGCCTGCCGACCATCGCCATCGGCCTGCTGGCGCTGGCGATGCCACCGGCGGAAGCCGCCGGCCTGCTGG